>JAIRPZ010000334.1 GCA_031256755.1 Planctomycetaceae bacterium | reverse complement strand
TAAACAATGCAAAAACCGATGATGCTACAGCGGCGTGAATTTCTCAAAATATCGGCGATTGCCGGTTTGACATTGACATCCCGTTCCCGGGCAAGGGCGGCAGACGGCGGACTGCCGCGATTTGCCGTGATGTCCGATACGCATTTCAACATGAAGAACGGCTCCGTTCAGAAGGTCTCCCGTTCCCTCAAAAATATTGTGAGCAAAGGAAACCTCGATGCCCTCTTCGTTGTCGGCGATTTGACTGATAACGGTCAGGCGGAACAGTATGACGTACTGCTCAAAGTATTCAAAGACGAAAATATTATTCCGCAATCGCAGCGGGTCGTGTTCATGATGGGCAATCACGAATACTATAACAAAGAAAATCCTGTTGAGAATTATGCAAAACTCGGTCAGCCGCTGCATCAGTTCATTGATATAAAAGGATTTCCGTTCATCACGGTGAGTATCAACGGCGGCGGCGACAATTCCTATAATGCGGAATCGCAAAAATTTCTTTCCGGCAGTTTAGCGGAAGCGGCAAAGAAATATCCGAACAAACCGGTTTTCGTGTTTGCCCACATCCCGCCGAAAAATACCTGCTACGGTTCGAAAAGTTGGGGAACAGACAATTTTTATCCCTTTCTGCATGAGTATCCGCAGGTTGTCTTTTTCAGCGGACATACTCACACGCCGGTCGGCGACCCGCGGATGATTTGGCAGAACACCTTCACGTCAATCAATGACGGCAGCAACGCTTATGTGTGTGTTGAACACAATGAAGTCGATGACGGCGTGTCGCTGCGAGGCGGACACAATACAACGGAAGCGTTAATCGTGAATGTTCAGCAAGGCAGCATGCTTGACATTGAGCGTTGGGATACGCGGCATAACGAAGAAATGCCGCGCTGGAATGTCGATTGGAAGAACAAAAATTACAAGAACCGCGATGGCAAACCGGCACCGGAATTTCCGGCGGGAGCGGTTCCGGCGGTCAAGGTTGCCGGTAAAGAATGTACGGTCACTTTCCCGCAGGCGAAAGATGATGAAATTGTTTTTCGGTACATTGTCGAAATCAAAGAAGGGGGAAAAACGGCGGCAACGGCCAAGCCGAGTTCGCGTTTTTACCTGAACAGCGAAATGCCGAAAGAAATTTCAGTGGTATTCAAAACACTGCCGGCGGAAATTCCTTTAACGGCGGAAGTCCGTGCCTTGGATTCTTTCGGCAATTCCTCGCCGGCAATCGCCAGCAGTGTTTTTACGGTTTAATGTAACAGAAATACAGAATTAACAATCTTGTCTTTTATGCAGCAGATTTTGAACAAAACACAAAACTTATTTTTCGAGAGGTTCGGACGAAAACCGGCTTGGGTTGTTTCGGCTCCCGGCAGAGTGAACCTCATCGGCGAACATACCGATTACAATGACGGTTTCGTCTTTCCGATGGCGATTGAACGTTTGACCGTCATTGCTGCTGCGCCGAGTCCGGCGGACGAGTCCGTCGTTTACAGTGTGAACAAAAAGCAAACCGCTCATGTGCGGATCGACGGTTTGTCCGAACCGCCGCAAAAAACCGTGTGGTCAGGTTATGTGCAGGGAACACTTCAGTACATGGTTGAAGCCGGTTTGAAACCGAAACCGTTTTGTGCAGTGATCAATTCTGATGTTCCGCTCGGCGGCGGTTTATCGAGCAGTGCTTCGCTGGAAGTGGCAACGGCAACGCTGATGGAAGCCATGACCGGTCAAACGCTTGATCCGGTACAGAAAGCGTTGATCTGCCAGAAAGCGGAACACCATTACGCAAAAATGCCATGCGGCATTATGGATCAATTTATTGCCGCTATGGGGCAGGCGGGCTGTGCGATGCTGTTGGATTGCCGGAGCAAAAAACCGGAAATGATTCCATTTGACGATCCCGCCGTTTCTGTACTGATCGTGAACAGCAATGTCAAACATGAATTAACCGGAAGCGAATATCCTGACCGCCGCCGGCAGTGTGAAAAAGCCGCCGGACTGCTGGGATTATCGGTTTTGCGGGATGCAACGGCGGCAGCGTTGGAGAATGCCCGTTCCCGATTCGGGACTGAACCGGACGGCGGAATATGTTTTCGGCGGGCGAAACATGTCATTACGGAAAATGACCGGACCACGGCAATGGCAGCGGCATTATCGAAAAAGGACTGGACGGCGTGCGGGCAACTGATGGGAGCAAGCCATGAATCGATGAAAACTGATTTTGAGATTACCTGCCCGGAAATTGACATTCTTGTGAACATTGCCCAAACAACGGACGGCGTAATTGGTTCCCGCATGACCGGCGGCGGTTTCGGCGGCTGTACTGTGTCGCTGATTGAAACAGCAAAGACGGAAGAGATTTTGAATACCATTGAAAAACGGTATAAGACCGAAACCGGCATTTTTCCGTCCGCATTCGTCACCCGTCCGGCACAAGGTGCGTCTATCGTTGTACCGTAAAATGATGGATTCGTTAAAAACAAACCTGAAAAAACAATTGCTTTGCGGCAGTAAATCAACAGATTAAATTCAACAGATTTATATCACACCCGGATAATCCCTGACCGGACGATTAAAAACTTTCGGAAACCGCTGCACTCAATTCGTCGCAGCATCATTTCATAAAAAACTGATAGAATCCCAAATTGTTTTCTGCGGCTTCCTTAATCCGCAACAAGTGCTGATGACACAACGGCAATTTGCCGGAACAACGAATCAGCAGCGCATCAACCAAATCTTTATATTTTTCACCCGTTCCGTTCAGCGTCGGCAGAATCTTTTGCGCAACCGCATAGTCCAGCGGCGCAAACCGGTTCCCTCCGCGGCTCGTGTCCATACAGGAAAACGCTACCTGAAAATAGTGATGAACCATCTTCAGATTACGGGGAAATATCGGCAGTTTGTTGCTGCTGAATATCGTTTGAATAGCATTCCATTCTTCCAGAATCGTTGCGTCAATTTTCTGCATCGTCGGAGAAAATGCCTGCAACAGCGCATCAAACGACACCACTTTCGTTTCTTCCGGTTCACGCAGAGAAGCCGGATTGGTGTTAATGTCTTCCGGCGACAACGTAATAATCCAACTCCGGTCAATAAAACGAGGCGATAACTCTTCCGTTGTGTGGTCAAAATTGACCGTTGCCAGAAACCGGAGATGATTCGGTATCTGCAAAACCGAATGACCGCCGAGGTTAATCGTCCGCGCCGAAGCGGAATCAAAATCGCAAATCCGCAGAAATGCCGCCCAGTAATGTTCCAGCGGACTCAAATTCGCTTCGTCCAGCAGCATAAAAAACGGCGCAATCCCCGCCTGTTTTTGCCGGCTTTCCGCATCCAGAATATTGAGCGTGTTAAAAACCTCCCGGTTGCTGACTTCCATAGACTTGGAAAGCGGATTGTAATAACCGATAAAATCTTTGTGCGAAGTCCAGCCGCGCTCGACCGAAACTTCGACAAAACGCTTGTTTTCGTCCTCCCGTACCAAACCGAGCGATTTGGCAAGAAGATGGCAGAGAGACGTTTTGCCCGTTCCCGGATCACCCGCAAATGTCGTAATAAAACCCTGCGTCAGACAAATCAAATAATTCGCCACTTCATTTCTTGCCCCGATCTCGTCGCCCGGCAGCGTCCGGTTGACACGCTGCATCGTGTCCAGAACACGGTCGATGATTTTACGGGGAGAAACGTCGTCATCGGCAATCAATGCCGCATTAAAAGGAACGGGCTTACGGTCTTCCCAATCCTGATCGCCGACAGTTTTCATCACCAGATCAAGGAAAGATTTATCGACATTTTCCGCAATGAACTTGGCTTCCTGTTTTGCCGCATCCCGGATTTCGTCCAATTTTTGCTGAGCGGCGGCAGCGGCGGCGGTCAGCGTTTTTGTTTCTTTTCGGAGACCGTCGCGTTCTGCCTGCAATGCGTCAATGTCGTCGGCCAGCCCTTTTTTGGCAAGAAGAGATTCACACTGGGCTTTCAGTTCTTCCAGCAGTTGTTGACGCTCACGGATTTGCAGTTCCGTTTCCGGTTCAATTTTCGGCGGCGGCGGAACAGGAACAGCAGGAATTTCCGGCGGAACCGCACCGGCTTTTTGTTCGCCTTTCGGTGCCAGCCGCGGCGGCTCGCCGGAACTCTCGCCGGTTTTCACCTCCCCTTCAGACACACTGCGCAGCACTACATCAAGACGTTCCTTGACGATTTTATCCATCACGGATTCGCACAGGTCTTTCGTTGCCAGTACATAATACGCAATTTGCCGCAGCGTGGCATCCTGATGTTCCACATTCCGCAAAATCTGACTGATCCGCTGTTCCCGATCCGAAGAAATAATTTTCGCATCGGCGGTGATGAAAAATGTCCGTAATTTTTCGATTTGTTCTCTGGATTTAATGTCAAGCGAGGCAAGAAAGAGTTCCCGGAGTTCGGCATCACTGAAAAAATCGATTTGATTGCTGCCGGTCAGCGGCGGGAGGTTGCGGACATCAATCAATTCGAGACCGCCGTAATTTTCCGTCATCGGCAGAAGCCGCGGTTCAATATTTTCGGCAAAGTATCTGCCGACATAAAAACGGTCGTCTTTCCGGGCGTGCAGCCGGACAGAGTGTTCGTCGACTTTGGTATGATCGAAAGGTCCGTAATAGGCACCGCTACATTCGACAAGGATACGTTTGGTCAAAATGCCGACCGGCGGCATAGACAGCACGTGTGTTTTGATCAAGTCGTCAATAGTTGTTGAAGAGACCGCCGAAGCGCGGACGACTTGCAGCAGAAATTCTCCTTTATATTGTTCAATAATGATTCCCGTTTTTCCTGCGGTTTTGCTGTACCACATGAAATAAGGGTTGCTGGAATAGGGGTTGGTATTTTTTGAGGGGGCATCGAGCATCCGTATTTCGACGAGTGCGCCGACATTTTTATAAAACGGTTCGACATTCTGATAAAGTTCGACTTCAATGCGTTCAGCAGCGATAGGTTCATAAACGCCGGATTTATCGGATAAACGGGGGGCAATGTAGCATCGTGTATTTTTGTCAAGATACAAGGGGTTGCGGTTATAATCACTCCATGCAATGAGCGGATAGCCGATATAATCGTGAATACTCATTTTAATTCAATTATGTTAAAAACATCAGTTTCGATAATCTGCACTATTGTCGCAGAATAAAGAAAAAGATCAACCGGCAGAGGGCTTGCAGAAAATAATTTCGGCGGTACAATCTGTGCAGTTTGATAGGGATAACAACCGGCATGCCGTTTCTGCCGGAAATTATCAAGAGAAAGGTCGGGAGAGAGCAGAATGAACGTTCAATTAGTGGTGGCTTCCGGGAGCCGTGCGGGATTGGTGATTCCGGTCGATGGGGAGCGGTTTGTGATCGGGCGGGCGGATGATTGCCATCTTAAGCCCCGCAGCGAATTAGTCAGCCGTTACCACTGTGAAATCACGGTGAAAAAGGGAACGGTGATGATCCGCGATATGGGGAGTAAAAACGGCGTTTTTCTTAACGGACAACAAATTACCGAACCGTGTGCGGTCAAAAACAGCGACAAAATTGCGGTCGGTCCGCTTGAATTTTTTGTCCATATCATTGTCGAGGTGCAGGCGGTGAAGAAACCGAAAATTAAATCGGTTAGTGATGCGGTTGCCCGGACGATGGCGATTCAATCGGAGAATCAGCCGGATGCGCAGGAATCGGCGATTGCGGACTGGCTTGTTGCGGACGGCGAGAGCAGCGGGGATTTGGAGACGCGGACAATCAATGCGGCAGAAGTTCTCGCTCAGATTCAGGCGCAATCGGATCAGGCGAAGGAACGGGAGATGCAGCAGGAAGAGGATGATTCGGCGACGGACTCCAAAATTGTCAAAAAAGCCGCGGCATCGAGCCGTGATGCGGCTTCGGACCTTCTCAAGAAATTTTTCAAGGGGGGACATTAAAAGTTTCCGAAAAACGGGAACCTGACCATTTGCCGCCGGCAATTGACCGGACATTTTTCGTCCGCTTGATTAGCGGCGAGTTTTCGATGATAATACCTGTTCTGCAAAAAGAACTGTCCCGGCAGGATAGGCGAGATTCGGGACTTAATCCCGAAACGGAAACAAGTATCCGCAAATCCGATGCCGTACACACCTAACGCGATGCGAAAGCGGTTTGCCGCTTCTGCGTCCAAACTATCAAAGACAAAACCCATGAGTGAAAACAACAATAACAATCATCTGATATGCGGCCTTTTCAATCCGCTCTGCTGGCTTAACTTTTTGCTGCGGGTGAAAGACGAAGAGCGTGATCCTGTCCGGATTATTTTCTGGTGGGAAGTGCGGCGGATTTTGTACAATGCGCTTGTCGGTATTATGGGAATTATCTGCTGGATAACACTGATATATCTGACTCCGCACAGACCTGTGATAGAACAGGTTGACGTTATCGCCTTCGCATGTCTTTGCAACTTCGGTTATACACTCGGCTGGCTGACTGAATTGGTTTTTTATTTTATTGCCAAAACAAAAGGGGGATATTTTCAGCATCTTGCGCCGCAGCGCACTTATGCGCCGGTTTGTTTTAAGTTGGGACTTTGGTTCACTTTATTTTGGATGCTGCTGCCGGTGCTGTTAGAGATCGTTTTTGAATTAGGCATCTATTTCGGACTGCTGCCCATCGAAAATAGTATGCACTAGATTTTTGTATCATCGACATTGCGGTTCTTGCTCCGTTGCGGGCTGTGTTATAATATGGCAATGAAAATACAATCCCCGTCCTTAAGTGAAACGGCAAAACGGATAGAGAATACCTGCTTCTAAAAACAGGATCCTATTCATACAGACAAAAAGCATTTTCCCGCCTACCGCAGGTTCACGAAATTCAACTGATTTGCTTTCTCTTCAATCATTCTTGCCGTTGCCGTCTTAATTTCCGACATCGCATTCGCATAAGGTTCCGAGCAAGATTCCAAAAGATTATTCAACATACTAGCCCTGCATGCCTCGATTTTAGCGTTTGTTAACGTCCACTTGAGTGCCAAGCTGGGCAGCGGAACCTCCTCAATGACCATAGTACCGGCACAAGAGGCAGCAACAATGAGAATGATACCGATAATCCAGCCGATAGGTCCCGTCGCCAGTATCCCCGTGAAAAGTCCCAAAACAACATTCGTAATCAGGATGGTGATATACGTTATCAGTCCGGCAATATTCCAGTCCTGATGTCCCGACAGCGCGATTTGCCCTGTCTGCATATTTATATTTTGCCGTTCCGACAACAGCAAGCCGAATCCTTCAAGCCATATTTCCATTTTTTCTTGGATACGGCTAAACAGCGGCGGCAGTGACTCTGTAAATGTTTTTTGAGCGGAGAATTCCAGTTGCGGTTTGTATTCCTCCACCGCCCTGTTGATTTCCGCTTTGAGATTTCGAACCGTCCCGCCGTTATCACGGAAGGAAAGCAGCAGCGGCTTTATCCTCGCATCAAACAGTTGTGAAACCGTGTTGTTGATAAATTTTCCGATACTCTCTTCTAACCTTTTGCCGGCTTCAGGCATAATGTTCTTGTCGATGAACTCGTTCATTTGCATCTTGATATTTTTCTGTTTCTCTGCCAATTCCTTTTTGATTGTCGGCAACTGCGCCAGCCCTTCGGAAATGGCTGCAAACGGACGCTGGCTGCGGGTGAACTGTTCATCGGTCAGTTTCCAAATTCGTTTGATGCTCTCCCTGACGAAAAACCAGCATGACGAACCGCCGGCAAGCGAAACGAGTTTGACATCATCGGACTTGATGCCCTTCCGCAATCCCTCGCGGATACATTCCTCAAACCAAGCAATAAGATCAACCGGCAATCCGTTTGCCAGCCGTTTTGCCGGTTCACTTGCATCTTTCGGTATCTTGACTCCGAATTTTTCCATTTCACGGCGGTAAGAAGCCGACGGCGTGAAATTCCTTGCCCGGCGAAGGAATTCCGATTGGTTTATTCCTCTGATAATCGTTGTTCCTTCCTTCTTTTTTCCTTCCCAATCAGGGTGTCCTAAACTGCCGGAAACACTCTCTTTGATTAACCGGCATTCAACGGTTCGGCAAAAGAAATCTTCGCCGTTTTCTTCTTTCTTTTGTGCCTCATCGGGATTTTGTTCGGACCACCATTGATAAAACAAATCGTCCAGCAGCCGCCCGCCAAGATGCATATCACCCCAAGGTTCTCCTTGAATGCCTCCGTTCTGAAAGAACGTAAAGTCCGTCGTTCCGCCGCCGACATCGACAACAAGATAACCTTGCATCATCTTTGTAAAATCAAGATGCCCCGCAGCAAAATCCGTCAACAACGCCCCCGTCGGTTCTTCGAGCAGGTCAACATCGCCGAAACCGGCTTCCTTGGCGATTTGCCTCAAGGTCGTGCGGTAATTCTCATCGGCTTCGCAGGGAACACCGAAAATGACGTGTTCTTCAAGCGGATTGAGCGGCAATTTTTTTTCTTTGGCGTTCCGCAAAACCGCTTTAAGAAATTCAACCGCGTGCTGTTTTGCATCGGAACTTCGGGCAATATCCGGTTTGAAAATTGCCGCATACTGATACTGATAGCGGGCGATTTCATCACGGTCACTTTGTCCGTATTCTTCTTCGGCTTTTCGTCCGATGAACGGAAAATTCAGCCCTGTCCTGTTGGAGTAGAGTATCTCCGTAGGAAGCGAAGGACGGTCATCGCTGTCGATATTCATTGCCGTAGGATTCCGTTTGCCCTCGCCGCAAACCGTAACGTAGGTGTTGTTTGTTCCGAAATCAATGCCGATAGTATTCTTTGCCATTTGAGTAAAAGTGTTTAGGGTAAAAAAGTGATAAGGAAAATTTATTTTTTCTTTTTGACAAGACCTTTTTTGACGGTCTTGCCGTTTTGGGTTACCGGCGGTTCGCGGACTTCGACCCGCTGTCCGTATTCAATGATGCCGAATGTTTCATACGTTTCTTCCAATTCCTTTGCCCAAATCAATTCGGGATATTCCTGTCCGGCGGATACCGGTGCAAATTGAAAGCCGTATTTCTCAAACTCTTGAATCACTTCGTCAACATCATCGCTGTCCTGCAAGCGGGAACGCTGAATGATCGGGGCGCATGCCAGCACCAGTTTGTCATTTTGGGTTTTTATACCGTCATTCTCGTCAGCGTTTTGCTTAAATATCAGGACGGCAATGAGGGGTAAAACGCTGTTCATCCATTGTTCAACGGCGGTATCGGTGTCTGATTGAAACCGGGCGGCATCGTAATCGCGGGAACGTTTCAACAAGAAAAGAACCGTCAACATGCCGGCGTAAAACAACAGCCGTTTCCAATAACCGCTTTTGCCGCTGCCGGCGAACCATTTTGGAATAAACTGCGGCAGAAGAACGGATTTCACGATTTGCCAAACCGTATCAACGATACCGGCAGTGGCAACGGTTGTCATCGCTATTTTCCGCAGTTTGGGATTGTTAGCGATACACAATCCGGCGGACGTTGTTGCAAATGCTCCGGCAACGGCTCCGAAAAGATGCCCGGTTTCGGCTGGTGTGTTTCCGAGATAACCGACGATACCGCCGCCGAGAATGAACCCGAAAAACGCTCCGGCGGCTGCGGTGATTCCCAATGTTGTGAGCGGAATATCGCCGCGGATACCCGGCGGATTCGGCAGAGCAAACTTCGGCAATAATTCGTCCAAGTGTATGGTCAACCGCTGTCCTGCTTTGATGTCCAGCGGTTCGCCGCCGTTGATAATGGCGTAAAGTTCGCTGCCGGTCGCTTTGCGGTTGAGTTCTTCATTGATTTTCTGTTCTGCTGTTTGAATTTTTTCATTTGCAGGAATTCTTTTGTCATCCTGAAACGTCTCTGCAATAATTTTTTGAACCTGAAATTTGACGTTGCAGATGTATTCGTCAAATTTATTGCGGTCGGTTTTCTCAAACCATCGAAACGGGACAGTCATTGTATTTCTCCGGCGGGTGTTGAAAGCATCAATCAAAATCGGAGACGCTGCAAACAGAATACGGCAGACCTTCGGGAGCATTAACAAGAAAGAGTGCCAAT
>JAIRPZ010000332.1 GCA_031256755.1 Planctomycetaceae bacterium | reverse complement strand
GGCGATCGCCAAATGCCTTACCCGCTACGGCATATCCTGCATAATCCGTTCAGTTTCTTCCAATACCGCAATAATGTTACAGTAATGCTCTATTTCCTCCGCCGTTAATTCCCGTCCTCTGCGGTCTTTCAGGTATTCCTGCGCCGGCTTCTGATCAATACAAAAATCCCACACCGATTCAGAAACATGACCGAAGTATTGCACTTTGTTCATCCAGACATTACCGTTTGAATACCTTACCTCATCAACACGGTTTCCGCCTGCAATATCAAAGCGGACTTTGCTTGCCGGCACTTTTTTGAATAAATGCAGTTGACGCAACTTTGCACCGAATTTTACATAATGAGCAAACTCTTTTTTCGTTTCAGGATACGGTATCTTGGGAAAATCAAATTTTAGAAATTCCGCAAACTCCTGCCTGTATTTCGGACGATACAACACCGCATAAATATAATCGAATATCTGTTCCGGTGTCTGTTCTTCACCGGTAATTTTTGTAAAAGCGGAAAGAATATCAGGATTAAGATTTACTGACTTACTGCCTGTTGAACTGTAAGTATAAAGCGGAAAGACATAGCCGTTGCTGCCGATAATATGAGCATCGGATATATTTTCTACGCAGAGAACTTTGTCAAACTGCTGATTTTGCGGAAAATTTTTTGTAGTAATCAATACAGTATTTTTACGTCCGATGATATGCCGCATAATTTTATCACGCGGGTTGCATTGAAAACCGCACCCGTTGCCCGTGTAGCAGGTGTATCGTGTATCAAACGGGCGGTAGGCAAACGGGACAATGTTCTTTTCGTCAATCTCTGTATTCCTGACATCTTTTTGCGCCCGTTCTACCGACCAATCGCGGACATCGCGTCCCAGCGAATATTTATATCTTGCGTCTTCGACAGACAGCGATATAAAATCCTCTAATGTGTTCCGCATTTCATCAAACGAAAATTGAACTGCAAGATGATCCCTCGCCGTCACAATTCCAGAAGTATTTAATGGAAACATTTCCGCAACCGAAAAACCCCTGTTATAATTTTTGTCTTTATCTGACTTTTTCGGAATGAAAAAATAGCAGGGCGATTGAGGAAATAATTTCTTGAAACCGGAATTCGTCCTTGTATGCTTGAACAGCCATTGCGACTTATCGTCCGCCAGTCCCCAAACGTCCCGATAAAACACTTCGGCAAGTTCGCCGTGCTTTTTCTTTCCCGTTTTGACAAAAATGTTAATGGCGACTCCTGTTTGTATTGCAAACAGATTTTCATCTTTGCCGCCGTCAGGTGTTTGCTCTTTCTTGCGTGAACTGCCGTGCAGGTTGATAATGTAAATCTTGTCAAACGTTTGCAGAAGTTTCCAACGCATGCCGCGGAATGTCGGATTGTCAAGGTATCCGTGATTGTTCACAAACCCAATCACGCCGCTTTGATTTTTTTCGATAGACTGTTCTGCCAAACGGATAAACTTAACGTAATCATCGTTTAACCACTTTCCGTTGCGTTCCTCCAGTTTTCTGCCGCCGGCTTCCACTTTATAACAAGCAATCAGTTTTTTCGACCATTTACTTTTATTCGCAGATGCGCTTTTATAGGGCGGATTGCCGATAACGACCAGCACCGGATATTTCCGCTTGACACGGTTTGTCTGCACTGCTTCTTCGACTAACCTGATGCCTGTTAAATGTTCCTGTTCACTTCTGCCTTCATCTAAACTGTTTGTCAAATAGATACCGACTTGTTCGTCATCATCAAATTGATACCCTGTATTCTGCAAGAGAACGTCAAGTTTCAGATGGGCAACCGCATACGGAGCCATCAAAATCTCGAAACCGTGCAAGCGAGGCAGCAGTCCTTCGCTGACAAATTTTTGCCAAGTACCGAGTTGTCCCTTGTCTTTCTGCCGTTGATAGATAAACTTCACGATTTCAGCAATGAACGTTCCCGTTCCTGTCGCGGGATCAAGAATATGAAGTTTATGCACGCCGCCGCTCTTCGTGTTGTCGGCAAGACCGCTGTGTAAATCAAACTCTTCAATAAGCGTTTCGTCAATAAAACGAATGATGTAGTCAACAATCGGCAGCGGAGTATAAAAGACACCGCGGTCTTTGCGGGCTTCGGGATTATAGGCGGCAAGAAAACTTTCGTAAAAGTGTATCACGGGGTCTGCGGTCAACGCCGCTGAATCAAATTCGTTCATAATCTTGCCGAAATCCGCCGCATTAAAAACAGCAGTCAAATCGTCAACAACCCAAACAATCCGCTCGTCAAGTTCATCGCCTGCGACCTCCTGAAAGACCCTCCGCAATAACGGATTCGATGGGGGAAGGATTCGGGAGACAAACCCGCGGGAAAACGACTGCTTGTCTTTGTGATAAAATCTTGCAATAAACAGACCGTATGTAATGGTTTGTGCATAGACATCCGCAAAAGCATCCGTATTCAATGCCGGCAAAAGCATATCTTGAAACTGTTCCATGAGGTCATGTAATTGCCGGCCGGAACGTTTATCCTGTTTTGCGTTTAACGCGGCTGCAATATGCCGGGCAAGCAAAACAGTCTTATGTGCCATGACTGCCGCCAATTCGGATGCCGTTGCGATTGTCTTGCCGTGATACCGAAAAAATTCTTTGAGAACATCGGCAAATACGATAAAGTTTTCTGGCAGCGGAACGATTTTACCGCTGCGGACTTCGCCGATCACTGTCTCTTTCAGCAATTCGCCGTTGTGCCAAAATTGAAAACGGAGATAATCTGTAAAAATGATGTGTCCGAGAGCAGTACGGTAACGGTCGAATTGTTCGGTGAATTTTTTATTTTCTAAATCTTCTCCGATGTCTTTTGTTTCGGTATATCCGCTGATAACACCGGAACGTTTTTGATAAACGGAAATATCCGGTTTGTTTCCGTTTGTTCCTTGCGGTTCATTGACGGTCGTTAACGTTTCGTCGAGTGTTTCGATGAGCGAGCATAAAACAGACCGGTAAGAATGTTCGGTTGTGTTGCCCTGTTGAAAGATGTGATTGATTGCGGATATGTAGGTGTGAACCGTTTGCATAGAAGCATTGTATACGCTTGTTTTTTTCCGGCAAGTCCGCTGCGGATCAGTGATTCCGTCAAATGAGACACAAGAGACGGCATCAATGCTGTTTCTGATTCTTATGCCCGGTCAGAATCTTTTCGGCGATTTCATCTGCACGCTTCGCTATTTCCGGCAATTCCGTCAGTTCCGGTGCGTGGTGCGGCTTGCGGCGTGCGTCAATCAGCAACGAACCGCGGCAGCCCCAATGTTTGTTGTCTGTGAATTCGTCAATGCCATGAATATCCGCCGCCGGATTGCTCTTCGTGAATGTCGTCCAGAGAAAGTTTCGGATGGATGAGGCGGCTTCCGCTGCATTGTCAACAATAACGATTAACGGAAAATCTTTCAGCCGATTTGCCGGCAGACCGTTTTTGATTTCCGTATTTTCAATGCAAAGAACTCCCGGCATAGCAGCGCGGGGATTTTTTAACGGCAAATCAGAAACGCCGTCGGCAGACAGCGCAAGTTGACGTTTCGGCGAACCGCTTGCCGTGATAAAAACCTTTGACCCGTGATTTAATTTGCCGCCGGTGTAGTCCAGCGTGTCCATTGACGTTTCCGTGACAAAATGAATATCCCTGCACCAATCAACCCGCTCCAAAACATACCGGAAAAATTCAGGAACATCATAAACATTCAGATTGGATTTTTGTTCGGCAATAAAGAGATATTTTGCTAATGCCAGTTGACCGCTGCCGAGCAAACTATGGGCTGCCGTGTGCAATTCATTCGGATACGTTTCTCTGCCGATTGCCAGAAGCAGCGGATGAACGCCTGCTTCATCAACAGCGTGAACCGCTTCAACACCGGGCAGTTTTTTCGCAACAATATCGCCGGTGATGTTGTGAATGAACTTGCCGAATTCCGTATCTTCCTGCGGCGGACGACCGACAACCGTGAACGGATAGATTGCGTCTTTGCGGTGATACACGCCGGTCACTTTCATCACGGGAAACTTGTGCGCCAAACTGTAATAACCAAGATGGTCGCCGAAAGGGCCTTCCGTTTTCTCGTCATCCGTTAATATGCCGGTGATACAAAAATCGGCTTCGGAATAAATACCGAAGAATTCGGCAAGAGGAAAATGTCCGGTATTTTTTAGGAGCGGTATCCGGTGCTGACCGAGAATTCCGGCAAAGAGAATCTCGCTGACATTTTCCGGCAGCGGCATAATGGCGGCAAGCGTCATACATGGCGCACCGCCGATAAATATCCTGACCGGCAGCGGCTGCCCCTGCCGTTTTGCTTCAGCATGGTGTAAGGCAATGCCCCGCTGTATCTGATAATGCAAGCCGCACTCTTTGTCGGGAATATAATCGCTGCCGCTGATTTGCACGCGGTACATTCCCAAATTAAACCCATGTTTTCCGTGCGTTAAAACTTGCGGCAAGGTAATGTATGCGCCGCCGTCTTCCTGCCACGAAACGAGTTGCGGCAGTTGTGCTGGCGTGATGCGGTTTTGTAAAACGGACGGAGACCGCAACGTTGACGTATGCTTGAAGCGGGAATAATACCATGATTTCAGCAGCGTCCACGTTTCTTTCCATGCAAACTTCGGAGGCATTTCGCTTGCCATTTTCATTGCCGACCGCAGCGGTTCGATGCCGTCCCGAAAAATATATTCAATCCGCTGCTGTGTGCCGTACAGATTGGCGAGCATCGGAAACCGGCAGTTTTTGACATGGGTAAAAAGAACGGCCGGCGATTTTGCTGCATAAAGACGGCGTTGTACGGCAGCGACTTCGAGATACGGGTCAACGGGTTCATGATATTCGGCCAGTTGCCCCGTCTTGCGTAAATCGGCAATACAGGATTGAAGATTACGGTATCCCATTGGTTCAATGCGGGCTTATGCAGCCGTTTATATGTCAGTGACTTTCCGGTCTTTGCAGCGGAAACAGAATCACTTCGCGAATTGAAGCGGTGTCGGTCAGCAGCATGCAGAGACGGTCAATGCCGATGCCCAAGCCGCCCGCCGGAGGCATGCCATGACGCAATGCCCGGATAAAATCCCTGTCCATCCGCGCCATACTGTCTTCCGCTTTCTGTCCCGCCAACTGTTTGCTGAAAAGTTCCTCCTGCAAATCCGGGTCGTTCAGTTCCGTATAAGCATTGGCAAGTTCCATTCCCTGCACGAATAACTCGAACCGCTCGGCAACGTCCGGTTCGCCCCGCTTCCGCTTCGTCAGCGGACAAATACTCGCCGGATAATCCGTCACGAAAGTCGGATGAACCAAGTTCTTTTCCACCTTTTCTTCAAACACTTCATTTTTGACAACGTCGGGATGTTTACCTGCCGTTTCAAGGTTCAATGACGCAGCATACGCCATGACGGCGGCGGAATCATTCGGAGCAACGCCGGTATGTTCCTGTATCAGCGCATCGTAGGACTTCCGCGCAAACGGCGGAGTAAAGTCAATTTCCTTTCCGTTCCATGAAATCTTAAAATCCAAACCGGCGGCTTTCAAAGCATCAAGAATAATTTTTTCGGTCAAGTCCATCATTGAGCGGTAATCGCCGTAGGACTGATACACTTCGAGCATTGTGAATTCGGGATTATGCCGCTGGTCAATCCCTTCGTTGCGATAGACCCTGCCGAGTTCATAGACCTTTTCCATTCCGCCGACAAGCAGCCGTTTCAAATGCAGTTCCAGTGCAATCCGCAGCACCAGCGGAATGTCCAGTGCGTTATGATGAGTTGCAAAGGGGCGTGCCGCTGCACCGCCGGCAATCGTATGCAGTGTCGGACCTTCCACTTCGACAAAACCTTCTCCGGCGAGCGTACTTCGGACGGAATGAACAATTTTCGTCCGCCGCAGCATTCGTTCCAGCACGCCGTCCGTGTGGACTAAATCCATATACCGCATCCGGCTCCGTAAATCGGGGTCGGTGAGTCCGTGAAATTTATCCGGCGGTGTTTCGAGGGATTTGGACAGGAACGTGAGTTGTTCAGCGGCAATGGAAAGTTCGCCGGTTCGGGTTTTCATCAATTCGCCGTCTACGCCGATGATGTCGCCGAGGTCGAAACATTGCGCCAGTTCCCAATTTTTTTCGCCGACTTGTCCGGCACCGATAAGGACTTGGATTCGGCCTGACCAATCCCAGATGTCGAGAAAAATCAGTTTTCCTTTTTTCCGCTGCAAAATAATCCGTCCTGCTGCCCGGACTTTCGGTCCTTTCGGGTGCTGTGCTGATTCTTCTTGAACGATTTCGTTTTCTTTTGCCCGAATGGTTCTGATGGAAGCATGATTATCGAACCGCTGTCCCCAGGGGTCGAATCCGAGTTCTTCGATTTTCCGCAATTTTTCGCGGCGGGCGGCTTCGAGGACAACGCCGGTTCCGGTCTGTTCTTCTTTCGTCATCGTGCAGTCAGTTTTAACGTACAGTCAATCGGTTTTCTAACGCAATGAATTGCTTTTCGTTGAAGATAACACAAACGGTTTTCGTCCGCAAGAGACCTATACTGTCCGCTAAAATTCTTGAAATATCTCAGATTCTAAAAACTTGCCGCCGGCAGGCATTCCGGGAACCGCATGATAGACAATCCCGCAAAAAACGATAGAATGTCATGAAAGAACGTGTGCGGACAGAATGATACTCTTTTTCCCCTACAATACGGATGCACCGATTTATTATCGCCCCGTCATCACCATCGCAATGATGGTGATCAACGTTCTGATTTTCGGATTCACATTTGATATTCCCAAAGAACAAATCGAACCGTTTTTGCTGTCTGTCGGCAACGGAATTCATCCCGTTCAGTGGCTTACCGGAAATTTCCTGCATGCCGATCCCTTTCATTTGATCGGCAACATGCTTTTCCTTTGGGTTTTCGGATTAGTCATCGAAGGCAAACTGGGTGCCGTGAAAATGCTTGCCGTTTATACCGGCATCGGAATCGTCTATGGTGCAGCCGTACAACTGATGATGCTGGGACACGAACCGGGTGCTTGTCTGGGGGCTTCAGCAATTATTACGGGATTGATGGTCATGGCAATGCTGTGGGCTCCGGCCAATTCAATTGAATGTCTGCTCATTGTTGCTTATAGAGGGTGTTTCCGCACATCCTATTTTGACGTAAAAATAACAATCCTTGCCGGATTGCTGATTCTGAAAGACGCTTTGTTTCTCTATTTTCTCCGCAGCGGCAGTTTGTCTACCGAACTGCTCCATCTCCTCGGAGCCGCTGTCGGGCTGATCGCCGGACTAACCATGCTGAAAATGAATTTTGTCGATTGCGAACATTGGGACATTTTTTCTGTGTGGACAGGAGAAAATCTCTTGACCGATGAAGAACGAGCCGAGCGGGAAGCCCAAAAACCGGAAAATATCAAAAAACGAGAGGAAAAACGCCAGAAACAAAAACAGCAATTAACCGGAGAAATTGTCCATGCCTTGCAGCAGCAAATACCGCTGCCGGCTTTTGTGATTGCCCGGAAAACGGAACACATGTTTTCGGACTGGCAACTTCCGAAAGACCTGCACCTGATGCTGATTCGGCAATTAACAACCGGACAGCATTGGACGGAAGCCGCCGCATCTATGCGGCTGTATTTGGATCGTCATTCGGAACAATCCTTTTTTGTCCGGCTGATGCTGATACAAACGCTGATGACTCAAAACAAGCCGAAAGCGGCCCTAAAAGAGATCGACGAAATCGTTTTCACCGGCACCGAACCGGCACAGCAAAAAACCGTCCGAAAAATTCGGGAAAAGGCGGAAATCCTGTACCGGCAAAATCTGGAAACCGGAAACTACGAATTGAACGAATGATGCCGGTACAGCGTTTTTGTTCCGATTCCGGTCAGTTTGTCCTGCATCCGCAGGATAAACTACAATTCCGTTTCGTCTGTCTTTTCAAGTTGCATATTCAAGGCAAGTCCCCGTATTTCGTTGGTCAAAACGTCAAAACTTGCCGGAGTTCCCGCTTCAAGCGTGTTCTCTCCCTTGACCATCGCTTCATAAATCTTCGTCCGTCCTTCCACATCATCGCTCTTGACCGTCAGCAATTCTTGCAGTGTGTAAGCCGCACCGTATGCCTCCAACGCCCAGACCTCCATTTCACCGAACCGTTGACCGCCGAAACGGGCTTTACCGCCGAGCGGCTGCTGCGTAATCAGCGAATACGGTCCCGTACTTCTCGCATGGACTTTGTCATCGACCAAATGGTGCAGTTTCAGCATATAGATATAACCGACCGTTGTTTCCTGATCAAACGGCTCGCCTGTACGTCCGTCAAATAACCGTACCTTCCCATGTTTCGGCAGACCGGCTTTTTCCAATTCTTTATTGATGTCGGCTTCCGTTGCCCCGTCAAACACCGGCGTAACCGCCCGATAACCCAACTTGGAAGCCGCCCAGCCGAGATGCGTTTCAAGAATCTGACCGACATTCATACGGCTCGGAACGCCCAACGGATTGAGCAAAATCTCGACCGGCGTGCCGTCGGCAAGGTACGGCATATCCTCCCGCGGAAGTATCTTGGAAATAACCCCTTTGTTTCCGTGCCGTCCCGCCATCTTATCGCCGACCGAAATGACCCGTTTGGCGGCAATATAGACCTTCACCATTTGCAGCACGCCGCGCCGCAATTCATCTCCCCGTTTCATCGAATTGATCTTGCGGTCTTTCACATCGGTCGCCGCTTCAATAGCGGGCCAATGTTTGTCGTAAACCTTTCTCGCTTTCTCGTTTTCTTCGAGATTCAACTGTTCAAGACGGAAAAGTTTCGGCACTTCGAGCAGGTCTTTGTCAATCTTGATTTTCAGCACTTTTTCAAGTTCATCAATCATCGGCTTGAAAAGTTTCCCGATCCGCTCATCTTCTTCCCTTTCGGTCCGGCGAATTTCGGCATCGAATGCCTTACGTTCTTCTTCCGACAAACTCATACGCTGAGCAAATTTCTGCGTTCCGATTACAATGCCTTCGACACCGCTCGGTACTTCGAGGGATTCATTTTTCACATCATCGCCGGCGCGTCCGAAAATAGCGTGGAGCAGTTTTTCTTCCGGCGTGAGTTCGGTTTTTGCACGCGGTGTCACCTTTCCCACAAGCACATCACCCGGTCGGACATACGTTCCCACCCGGACAATACCCTGTTCATCAAGGTTCCGCAGCATTTTCTCACTGACGTTGGGAATGTCGTTGGTGAATTCCTCGCGTCCCAGTTTTGTATCCCGAACCTCAATGTCGAATTCCTCAATGTGAATTGATGTGTACGTATCTTTCTTAACGATGTCTTCGCTGATGATAATCGCATCTTCAAAATTGAATCCGTCCCATGTCATAAAGGCGGCAAGGACATTCCGCCCCAGACACAATTCGCCGTTGTACATACTTGCCCCGTCAGCAATGATCTGGTTGGCTTCGATGTTGTCGCCCGGACGGACAATCGGCACCTGATTTTGGCATGTCCGCTCATTCATTCCGACAAATTTCCGCAGGACGTGTTCTTCCTCAAAACCCTCTTTCGTTGCGATTTTGATCCGCTGGGAGTCGACATAACTGACCGTACCGGCGTGTTTTGCGTGGATCATCAAACTGGAATTGCGGGCAGCCCGGCTTTCCAGTCCGGTCGCAACGAGAGCCGGTTCGGATTCCAAAAGCGGAACCGCCTGCCGCTGCATGTTTGATCCCATCAATGCCCGGTTCGCATCGTCATGTTCAAGGAACGGAATCAATCCTGCCGAAACGCCGATCATCTGGCTCGGAGAAACATCAATGTATTCGACCTCTTCCGGCACAACCGGACCGTAATCCCCTTTGCACCGGACAATGACTTTGCCGGAAATTTCATTGGCAATGATTCTTCCTTTCGGGTCTTTCGGCGTATCCGCCGGGGCAACCCGCTTGTCATGTTCCTCATAGGCCATCAGCCAATCAATCTGATCGGTTAATTTGCCGTTTTTCACACGGCGGTACGGGGAAATGAGAAAACCGTATTTATCAACAGCCGCATAAATACTCAAACTCGAAATCAGCCCGATGTTGGAACCTTCCGGTGTTTCAATCGGACAAATCCGTCCGTAGTGAGACGAGTGAACATCGCGGACATCAAAGCCCGCACGTTTCCGGTTCAACCCGCCGGGACCAAGTGCTGAAAGCCGCCTTTCGTGGGTCAGCATGGACAGCGGATTGGTTTGGTCGACAACTTGAGATAATTCGCCTCGCCCGAAAAAGTATTCAATAGCCGCCGAAATATTTTTTTGATTGACAACCTGACGGGGAGTCAATTCGCCCCCTTCCGGTTTCGCCTGAAGACGTTCCTGCACTGTCCGGCGGAGTTTGATAAAACCCTTTCGGATTTCATCGCCGGCAAGTTCGTCAATCGTCCGCAAGCGGCGGTTGCCGAGGTGGTCAATATCGTCCACTTCAGCAGGCATATCGGTTCTGTACCAGTTTTTTCCCGTCCAAAGACAGTCAACATATTTCACGGCTTCAATGATGTCCTCGGCACGGAGCGTCATTTCTTCTTCGGGAATGTCCAGCCCCAGTTTCCGGTTGATGCGGAAACGTCCGACATGCCCCAGCCGGTACCGGTTCACATCAAAAAATTTGTCGTTAAAGAGTTCCCTTGCCTTATCGAGTTGCGGCGGGTTTCCGGGGCGGAGACGCATGTAAATTTTGGCGAGGGCTTCTTCATGGGATCGGGTTTTGTCTTCCGCAAAACAGTTCCGCAGCAGTTTACTTTTCGCTTCGTCAACAATGACTTCAATCCCTTTAACGCCGGCAGCACAAATTTCAGCGGCTTTGGCTTTTGTGATGATTTCATTGGCTTCAATGATGATTTCTCCCGGTTTGTCGGAATCCTTTGGAAAAACGACATCGGAAATGGAAACCTTGCCTTCGATTTTTTCGGCGGCGGACTTGGACTCTGCGATTTTGATCTTCTCTGTTTTGAAAAACACCTTCATGAGTTGGGCATTGCTGCTGTAATTCGGCGACATAGCCCGCAGAAGCATCATAATCGGCAATTTACTGCTCTGATCGATTTTGATCGTGAGGGTTTCTTTCCGGGTAAAATTGATTTCGAGCCAACTTCCCCGTTCAGGAATGATGCGGCAGTTGTACACTTTCCGGTCGCCGTCAAAGTCCGCCACGAAATCAATACCGGGCGAACGGTGCAACTGACTGACAACCACACGTTCTGCCCCGTTGATGATGAATTCGCCGCCGCCCAGCATAATCGGAATTTCGCTGAGATACACATCTTCCTCAAAAGAGGAACTTTCCCGCACCAGCCGCAGCCGGACTTTGAACGGTTTGCCGTAAGTGAGCCGCAGTTGACGGCATTCATCGGGGGTGTACCGGGGCTTTTCCAATTCGTAATAAAGGTATTCGAGCCGTGCCGATTTATCGAAATTTTCGATGGGAAAGGATTCCCGCAGCACTGCCTCCAAACCGGTATTTTCCCGTTTTTTCGGCGGAACGTCTTCTTGAAGAAACCGCTGATAACTCTGGGTTTGCAAAACGGTCAGATCAGGTATTTCATAGAGAGCAGCGGGTGTTTGTGTTCCAAAACGTTGAATTTTCTCAAACAATATACGGCGCGTTGACGGAGTTGCCATAGAATAATATCTTGGAGTAAAATCTTCGGATAAAATGTGTGCCGGGACAAAAATTCCACCCTTGTCCTTGTTTTGCGGGGACAATTCGGATACCGGCGGTGCATACCGCTAACCCGGCTCCTCCAGCAGGACGTTCTATTTTACCATAATTTTTTCATTTCGGAAGGCGGGAGGTCTATTGTTGATTATTTGCTGCAAATGCCGGCTTATTGCACCGAATCGGTAATGAAGTGTTGATCCAAACGGGGGGCTTGCAAAAGGATACAATTCAGTATAATGTCCTTTGTCTGGTCAGAAAGTTGCGTAAAACGAAAAACAATGGGTGTAAAAAAATACAAAGCGAACAATGCCGGTCGGCGGAATATGAGTGTCAGTGATTTTGCGGAACTGACAAAAGGTGCCGAACCGGAAAAAAGGTTGATGCTGCCGAAGCGGCGGACAAACGGACGGAATAATCAAGGGATTATTACTGTCCGGCATCGGGGCGGCGGACACAAAAGGCAACTCCGCCGGATTGATTTCCGCCGCAACAAAGATGGTATGACGGCTGTTGTCCATTCTATTCAATACGATCCGAACCGTACTGCACGCATCGCATTGCTTTTTTACACAGACGGCGAAAAGCGGTATGTTCTTGCTCCTGAGGGATTAAAAGAAGGGGCGAAACTGATGAGTGGCAGCGGCGCACCGCCGGTAGTCGGGAATTGTTTGCCGCTGGCGGAAGTTCCGCTTGGTGCCGAAATTCACAATATAGAATTGCAGCCGAAGGCGGGGGCGGTTTTGTGTCGTTCTGCCGGTTCCAAGGCGGTTCTGGTTGCCAAGGACATTGAGAGCGGCTGGGCGCAGTTGAATATGCCGAGTGGTGAAATCCGGCGTGTGCCGGTGAATTGCCGGGCGGTTATCGGTGTTGTCGGGAACATTGACCATATGAATGTGTTCATCGGCAAGGCGGGTAGAAGCCGGTGGATGGGACGCAGACCGCATGTCCGCGGGACGGCGATGAACCCGATTGATCATCCGCACGGCGGTGGCGAAGGTCGAACAAAGGGTGGTCGTCATCCGGTAACGCCGACGGGCAAGCCGACAAAGGGAACATCGACACGGAAACGTCGTAAACCGACAAACAAGGCGATTTTGCGGCGGCGCAAGAGCCGGCGTTATGGAATATTGAAATTGTATTAGTCCTCACGACCGGAAGTTTGGCGGCTTCAGACGGTGCCGTTGTTTCCTCGATCGGAAAACTAAAGAATATTGAATCATTCTTTCCGGTAGACCGCGGGTTTAATGTACTTCCATTTCGTTTGATTCCGGTCAAGCGTTTCGGAATGTCCAATCAGCAGATAACCGCCGTCTACCGTCATATCGTACATCCGGTTGACAAGTTCATGTTTTGTCGGCGTATCAAAATAGATCATCACGTTCCGGCACCAGATGCAGTCAAATTTCTTTTTGAACGGCAGTGTCTTGTTCATCAAATTGAACCGGCGGAAGGTTACTTCTTTTTTGAGTTGATCAACCGCAGCGAAATGGCCTTCCGGCGTTTTGTGAAAATATTTGTGGATAATCACCGGCGATACCCCCTGCATCCGCACTGGATCATAAATCCCTTTGACCGCTGCCGACAACGCTTTCTCAGAAACGTCTGTTGCCAGTAAACCGCAATCCCAATTTTTGTAATCCGGTCCGAAATATTCGAGAAGCGTAATGATTAATGTGTAAGGTTCTTCACCGCTCGATGCGGCGGCACACCAAATCCGAAGGTCTTTGTTTCCCTTCTTTTTATGCTCCTGCACCATCCATGGCAGAATATCGCTCTTGAAAAAATCGAAGTGATCCGGTTCGCGGAAGAAAAAGGTGTGATTCGTGGTGATCTGGTTGGCAAGTTCGCTGATGGCGGTATCGGTTTTGTCTGCCACAAGCATCTCGTAATACTGTTTGAAATTGGAAAACCGGTGCTGTTTCAGGATTTTTTGTAGTCGTCCGACAACGAGCGTTTTCTTTTCATCGGAAAGAGTGATGCCGAAACGCTGATAGACCAAGTCGCGAATGGCGTGGAATTCGGCATCGCTGATCTTCATCATTTCGGTTTGGACTAACGGCGTTTCGCCAGTGGAATCGTGATTGGTGAGAGCGGAACTCGGCATAACGGCATCAACACTATTTGGAACAACGGTACTGAAAGTACATTATACCGGATGATGGCGTAATTGACAAGCACTGCCCCGGGCGGGCGGACAGTCCTTGCCGCACGGGCAGTATTTTTAATTGACAATTGATAATGGAGAATTGATAATTAGAAAGACTGCCCGTCCGGCAAGGACTGCCAAAACATGGTACAATACTCCGCTATGGAAACCGGCGACATACTATTACAACAGGGGCTTTTAACCGAAACACAACTGGCAGAACTGCGCACACTCCA
>JAIRPZ010000260.1 GCA_031256755.1 Planctomycetaceae bacterium | reverse complement strand
CGGAAACGACACCATTTGAAATTGAAATCACCGGCAAGGAGAAAAACGTTACGCAAACGTTTGATGTCGGAAAAGCGGTGAAACTCAAAATAAGCAATTCAGAAAAATAAACAAGCGGCCGACAACGCCTGCTGTATCCTTGCCGGACAGGCAACAGACACACTCCAAAATATGCGCGTCCGACAACAGATGCCCGCTGTTTCTGCGGGCATCTGTTGCCGGCAATGCTGTTGATGGCAGGGCATCTATTTCCAGCCGTGCTGATCCCGCACGCAAACCATCGCTGCAAGAACATTGTTCCACGTTTTCTGATCCTGCATCACCACATTCGGGAACATACAGCCGTCCCAGCAAAGATGGTTGAACCGTTTCGTCAAACCGTCTTCATCGCGAAGCCAGAAACCGGCGCAGCGGGCTATGTCCATTTTGCCGTTGGGATCGTCCGGCAGGCAATGCCGTCCGGTCTTGTCGTGCGTCCCGCTTCCGAACACAGAACCGTCATTTTGAGCGACGTGAAAATCAACCGTCCAACGCCGCAGCGCATCAGTCATTTTTTTGTAAGCGGCATCGAAAACCGATCGGTCTTTCCAATCGTAATTTTCCGGTAAAAGGCGGTCTTCCGGGGCATTGTAGCCGAGCAGATAGAGCATCGAATGCGCCATATCGGCTTGAAAACCGAGTGTTTGCGGACGGTCAACCATTTCAAAGATTTGCAGCATCCGTTTCCAACTGTGAATACCGCCCCAGCAGATTTCTCCTTCACAAGCAAGCACTTCATCGTAATCCGCTGCAATGCTGCACGCTTCGGAAAAGGTCCCGGCGATAAGTTTCTGGTGACCTTCCGGGTCTTTTGCCCAATCGACAACACCGCCGGCAGTGTCGATACGGATGCATCCGCTTGGACGGAGATTCATTTTCCGCCACGCCGCAGCCGTTTCGCAGGTTTTTTTGACTTGAGCAAGGAATTTTTTTCGGTCGGTATCACTGCCGTAGGCACATCCGCCGCCGTCTCCGCCCCAAATCGGAGCCACAACTGACCCGATAGCAAGACCACAGGACTGCACTTTTTCGGCGATCCGCTTGGTTTCTTCGGCAGCGTTGTTCATGTCGAAATGCGGTTTGGCAAGGATCAGATCAATGCCATCGAACCGCTGACCGTCTGCTTCGGCATTTTTGGTCAGCCGGAGCATGGTATCGAGATCGATGGCGGGTTCTGCGCCGGGAACGCCTTTACCGACTAAACCGGGCCAAGCCGCATTATGCAATTTCGGATACGTATTTACTTTCTTTGTCATTTGAGCCACTCCTAAAAATATCGTGATAAAGATAGCACAGTGTAATACTTCGCCGCCGTTTTGTCAAATAGGGGAGCCGGCATTTTGGCAGCGCGTTCCATCAACGGGTATTGACAAAAAATGAAAAAAATCTGTATATTCATAAATCATCGTAATTTAACGTTAGGGAACCAATCCGTTCAATATCGAATCGCATCAGCATCCATGAGGCTCTATTTCGGACTAATCCGGTTTTCTCACACGCTTTTTGCGCTGCCTTTTGCTCTGTTGGCTTACTGTATGGCAATCAAACTGAACGGCTGTGAAATGCCCTGCCGGTTTCCCTTTCGGTTTCTGGACATTTCCGGCATTCTGCTCTGCATGGTTTTCGCCCGAAGTGCCGCGATGGGATTCAACCGTTTTGCCGACAAAGACATTGATGCCCGAAATCCCCGGACAGCAAACCGGCATATCCCCGCCGGCGTTTTATCTGCACGACATGTGCTATTATTCGTCATTTTGTGTTCGCTCGGATTCATCGGTTCGACACTTTTGTTTTTACCGAACCGGATTCCGCTGTTTGCGTCTATTCCCGTTTTGATATTCCTTTTTTGTTACAGTTATACAAAACGGTGGACGGTATTGGCTCATTTCTGGCTCGGTGCCGCTTTAATGACCGCTCCGTTTGCCGCTTGGATTGCTGTCCGTCCGGTTCTGTTTCCGATTCCGGTGCCGCCGGTTTTACTCGGTCTCGGCGTTTTCTTCTGGACAGCAGGGTTCGATCTCATTTATGCCGCACAAGATGCTGAATTCGATAAAAAAAATAATTTATTCAGCATACCGGGTCGGTACGGAATCACGGCAGCATTCCGTATTTCGGCGTTGTGTCACTTTACGGCTGCCGCTGTCTGGTTTTTAATCCCTTTTTTCTATGAACATTTTGGATTTTTGTACAAAATCGGCATAGGCGGTACGGCAATCGTGTTGGCAGCGGAACATCTTTTTGCGGTTCCAAAAGGAGGAGTCATCAATCTGGATCGTATCAACACGGCGTTTTTTCAATTTAACGTTCTCGTTTCTGCCGGTTTGCTGATCATCGGCATTGCCGATATACTGCTGCATTGAACCGTTCGCGGAATACAGCGAAATACAACCGTTGAATACGGCACGAAGCGGCAGAGAACTATTGAAGAACGAAACGGTTTGTGTTAGAATCAGCAGACCGCCGGTTTATGCATCAGTCCGCACATCAATTCATTTCATGTCTATCCGCCTGTTATCTTTTCTTTTGTGCATTGCTTTTTGTTTTGCCCATGTTTGTTTTGCCCAAACGTTTACCGAGCCGCGTCAGACCGCCGGAAAGCCGATGCTTTCTGCCGCGGAACCGCCGCTGTTTGAAGGATGGACAAAACCGAAATTGATGCTCTTTTTTACCGGATTTCTTGACGGATATATCGAGCCGTGCGGCTGCGCCGGTCTGGATCAAATGAAAGGAGGATTAAGCCGGCGGATGACATGTTTGCAGCAACTCGAAAAAAACGGCTGGCATGTATTGCCGATAGATGCCGGCAATCTCAACAAGGGTTTCGGACAACAGGAAGAATTGAAATTTAATTTTGTGATTGATGAAGCATACCGGCTGATGAAATATCAGGCGGCCGGACTTGGAAGCCGGGAACTCCTGTTTCCGACCGATACATTGATTTTATATTCCGTTGATGTGCCGGGCAATCCGAAGCGGTACACTTCGGCAAACGCAGCAATTATGGAATTTTCGCCGGATTTTGTAGTGCCGTACCGGATTCTTGAGAAAGAGGGAATCAAAATCGGGATTGTTTCCGTTCTCGGCGATTCCTTGCGGAATAAAATTCACAATGACGACATCAAAACGGCAGCCGCTGCCGGTAAATTGAAAGAAGTGCTGCCGAAAATTGCTGCGGAAAATTGTAACAAAAAAGTTCTGATTTTTCACGGCACCGCCAATGAATTGAATATGCTGCTCAAGGAATTTCCTGACCGGTTCGATTTTGTACTGCCGAGTGATATTCCGGCAGAACCGCCGTTGCAGCCGCGGAAAATCGGCAAAACCGTGTTGATTGAAGTCGGCGAGAAAGGTCGGTACGCTGTTGCTGCCGGTCTGTTCGATGATGAAAAGATGCCGATCCGGTTCGAGCGGATTCCCTTTGATTCCCGTTACAATAATTCGCCGAAGATTATGGAATTGATGAAAATCTATCAGGATCAACTGCGGCAGACCGGTCTTTCCGGTTTGGGAATAAAACCGATTCCTGATAAAAGATCGGCAATACTTGGCTCATTCGCCGGTTCTGCTTCCTGTGCGGATTGTCATGAAACCGCCCATAATATTTGGAAAAAATCCCGGCATGCCAAAGCGTGGGATTCCTTAAAAGAAACGGCAAAACCGGCACGGAACTTTGATCCGGAATGTATTGCCTGCCATGTCATCGGCTGGAATGCGGCAGAATTTATGCCGTATCAAAACGGGTTTAGGAGTGAAAAAGAAACGCCGAAGTTGGTTTCTGTCGGCTGCGAATCGTGTCACGGGCAAGGAGAAAATCACATCAAAGCGGAACAGGGGGCGGATACGGCGTTACAGGAAAAGATTCGGCGGCAACTCCGGCTGTCGGTCGAAGGCGAAACAGTCAAAAAACATTGTTTGACGTGTCATGACGGCAACAATTCGCCGCACTTTGATTTTGATACGTACTGGAAAAAGATTGACCACCGGGAAACAGAAAAAGATGCCGAATAAAGCAACGCCGACTGAAACAGGTGCGATCCGGTCTGCCTTAAACTTGCCGATCCGCATCCAATTTGATCAGCCGGTCGCGGATTTCAATGCCGCTGCGTTTGAGAATACCGGTATAAAACGAATACAAAACCGGTACAAAATAAAGAACAAAAATAAGTGCGAAACCCACACCGCATGCCAAACTCAATGCCATCGGAATCATAATTTTCGCCTGCAAAGATGTTTCAAAAACCAGCGGGAGCAAACCGCCCAAGGTCGTTGCCGATGTTAAAAATATCGGTCGGAAACGATCCTGTCCCACCTCAACCAATGTTTCAAGAATCTCTGCCCCGTCCCGAACACGCCGGTTAATAAAATCAATCATCACGATAGAATCGTTAATAATCACACCGCACAAGGCTACAAAACCGAAACCGCTTGTCATCGAAACCGCATAGCCGAAAAACCAATGCCCGAAAGTAACACCGATCCAGCCGAAAGGAATAATCGCCATCACCATAAAGGGCTGCAAGTAAGAGCGGAACTGTATCGTCAGCACCACAAAAATTCCGCACATCGCCAGCGAAAACAGCAGCCATAAACTGCCCATCGTTTCCGCCATATGTTCCTGATCGCCCGACTGAATGATCTGCAAGCCGGGATATTTTTTCAGCAATGCCGGAAAAAATTCCTGCTGCATCTTGCTTGTAATCTGCATCGCATTGGCTCTTCCCTCTTCGATGTCGGACGAAACCGTAATTGTCCGCATTTGATTCCGCCGGGAAATACTTGTGTAACCGCGGACAACTTCGATCTCCGCCAATTCCGTAATCGGAAATTCACCGGCACCGGTTCGGACACGAATCTCATTAAAGTCCCCCAGCGACCGGCGGTCTTCGCGGGGATAACAAACCATAACTTTTACCTCATGCCTGCCCCGCTGCAAACGCTGCACTTCCGCACCGTAGTACGTTGCCCGGATCACGCTTGCCAATTCGCCGTCATATACGCCCATCGATTTCGCTTTGTCTTTGATTTTCAAGTTGAATTCGTATTTTCCCGGCACATCGCCGTCTTTAATGTCCCGTGTGCCGTCAATGTTTGCAAGATATTCTTTGCACTCCTCCACAGCGGCTTCGAGGTTTTTGGCACCGCCTGACATATTTAACGGTGCCGCAAGAAGGAATTCTATCGGCGAATGCTGCGGTCCAAAGGACTGCGTTGTAAAGGTTAATTCTTCTGCACCCGGTACAGAACCGGAAACTTCACGCCACCGGTTCACAATTTCCATACTGCTGACAGAGCGTTTGCCGCTGGTTAATTCCACGGTTACGCCGCCTTGATGACTGTTGCCGCCGCTGCCTGTACCGGACAGACCGCCGCCGCGGGAAACAATCGAATTGCCGACAATCCGAAGAGACCGGTTTGCAATTTTGATCCCTTTGTCTTCATATTCCTTCGCAACTTTCCAAAAAGAACGTTCTAAATGTTTTGTCCATTTTTCGGTCACTTCGGCAGGCGTGCCGTTGGGAAACGAAACATTGGTTTGTATTTCATCGCCGTCCATTTTCGGAAAAAAAACGAAAGGCAGCCGTCCCGAAAGAGTTAATGTAATACAAAAAACAAGAACACAGCAACTTGCTGTAACAAAAATCATCCGGTTGCGCAGCACGGCTTTTACAGACGGAGCATAAATCCGTTTCACGACAAAGTCCATTCCGGTACCTGCACCGGCTTGTAAATAACGCAGCGGAAACAGAAGGAATGAAAAAATATAAAGATAGCCGCCGAGCATTTTGAGAAAAAGATTATCTTTGTGAGCAAGGTGGCACGGCAGCATCGTGAAACATTCAAAAAGCGATGCGATGAGCATTGCAATCAGTACGACCGGAACAAGATAAAAGATTTTTCCCAGAAAGCCCTCGACAAAAATAAGCGGCACAAAAGCAATGATAGTTGTCAGCACAGAGGAAGAAACCGCAGGAGCAATTTCCGCAACGCCGTCCACGGCTGCCGTAAAATAATCCTTGCCGAGTTGTTCACGATGGCGATAAACATTTTCTCCCGCAACGATGGCATCGTCCACCACAATACCGAGACCGACAATGAACGCAAACATCGTAATCATGTTCATGGTTTGCCCCTGTAAATCCAGTACGACACAGGCGGCGCATATCGAAAACGGAATTCCGAGGGCAACCCAGAACGCCAGTTTCATATCAAGAAACAGTGTTAATAAAATAAAGACGATCAGCAAGCCCTGCAATCCGTTGGTCGAGAGCAGTTGAAGCCGTTCTTTGACAATCGTTGAATGGTCGCCCCAAGTGATGACGGAATACCCCGGCGGCAGCGCACCGGGCTGCTGTTTCTTTTGGACGAAATCATACACGTCATTCATCATTGCCAAGAGGTCTTCGTTTGTGTTGCGTAAAACATTCAGGGCAACAACATGTCTGCCGCTGATGGAATCGGTATCCGCAGGAATTTTCACGTTCCCGTCGGCATCAGCCGGCGGCATGTAGATCGTGGCGGTGGAGTGTCCGTCAACGAATTCGTCCCGGACATTGGCGACTTCTTTCAGTTTAATCACGGTGCCGTCCCGGTTTGTGATGAGCGGCAGTTCGCCGATGCCTTTACTGTCATACCTCCGGTTATCGGTGCGGACGTTGATTTCCTGCGACGGCGCACGGATTGTGCCGCCGGGCGTTTGAACATTTTCGTTACGAATAATGCCCGCCGCCTGATCAAGCGTCATTTTATAAGAACGCAGCGTGCTTTCAGGAATTTCAATGTCGATTTGATAATCTTTTGTACCGACAAGATTGACCATCGAAATACGGGAATACTGCAAGAGTTCCTGCCGGAGGTCTTCGGCGACCTGCCGGAGATGCAGAGCGGCTTCAACGGAATCGCTTGCAGGACCGAGAATGCCGATTTGAATAACGGTTTCCTGCATTTTGACGCGCTGAACAATCCGGTTTTCGGCGAGTTCAGGAAACGAAGGAATCCGGTCGACGGCTTCTTTCACTTCGTTGAGAATCCGGTCAACATCTTTGACGTTGCTTCGCAATTCGAGCATGACGGTTCCCATTCCTTCCCCGGCAGTGGAAGTCATTTTCCGCACGCCTTCAATGGTTTGAAGTGCTTCTTCAATTTTCTGACAGATGCCGTTTTCGACTTCTTCGGGCGTTGCGCCCGGATAGGGAACAGAAACGGTAATCATTTCCATATCGAATTCAGGAAATGTTTCCCGCCGGAGGGTGGCAGCGCAATAAATCCCGCCGGCAAGGACGGCAATAAGCAGGATATTCATCGCAGGCGAATTCGCCACGACCCAGCGGATTAAAGAACGCAGCATAAGTGAAGGTCTCCGTAAAACACAATGTTTAGCCATTTTAACACAAAACATGCGGAAGAGTTCCGGCATTGACCCGCTTTTTCATATAAACTATGCCGTTTTTATAGATAAGATAAAACAACAATCAAGAACCGGCAGCGGCACGCATGTTTGTCCGAGAAAGAACCGGGGCTGCGGACTTGCATTGTCTTCCGTAATGATTTAGAATAAGAATCGGAAGTTCACTTTTAACACAGTTCATTATCATGAAAATTAGTATGAGAACGATGACCTTGGCGGCGGTGCTGTTTGCCGCCGGTCAGCAAATTTTTGCGGCAGACCTCACCCTCAAAACCCAAAAACGGGTTCTGAAAGAAGGAACCGTTGTGACCGTGGTCGAAGAACAGAAATGGGACCCGAAAAAGACCGCTATCGTCATTTGCGATATGTGGGATAAGCATTGGTGCAAAGGAGCCACCGCAAGAGTTGCGGAAATGGCACCGGCAATGGATAAAGTTCTGAGAAAAGCCCGCGAACAGGGTGTAACCATTTTCCATGCCCCCAGTAGCTGTATGGGGCCCTACGGTGATCACCCGGCGAGGAAAAGAGCGGTGGACATCAAAGCCGACCCGGAGGTTTTGAAAATTCTCGGCGGCGAAAAATGGTGCCATGGTCTGCCAACAGAAACAGACGCAAAGTGGCCCATCGATCAAGGAAACGGCGGTTGCGACTGCGAACCGAAATGTCCGGGCGGCAGTCCGTGGCGAAGTCAAATCGACACGCTGTCGATTGATCCCGATAAAGATTTCATCACCGATTCCGGTGTTGCTATCGGTTCATACTGCCGGCAAAACGGCATCAATAATGTGATTGTGATGGGTGTACATACAAATATGTGCGTTATCGGCAGACCTTTCGGTTTACGGCAGCAGGTTCGGCTCGGCAATAATACCGCATTGATGCGGGATATGACCGATACAATGTATGATTCGCGGAGTTGGCCCAAGGTTTCCCACTTCAAAGGAACCGATTTGATTGTCGAACATTTTGAGCGGTACATTTGTCCGTCCGTTCTTTCCACCGATTTTACCGGCGAAGCCGCCCCGTTTAAGTTCAAAGCGGCAGACGAACCGGGAAAAGGAAAATAACCGTTTTTTTGGGAAACCGGGGACGAGAAGATTATTGACAACCGTGCGGCAGCACGGATAATGTGCCGGATTGTTGATTTTTTTGTGAAAAACGATGTCCGAACTGATTATCAGTGTTGCCGGTTTGCGGGGCGTTATCGGTGAAACGTTAACGCCCGAAGTTGCCATGCGGTATGCCGCCGCCTTTTCTGCGGCCGCTCCCGACGGTGTTTTTGTGATTACCAGAGACAGCCGTCCGTCCGGTGAGTTTCTTGCCGATGCCGTTCATGCTGCGCTTAATGCACTGGGGCGCAGTACAGTTGATGGCGGAATAGCCGCCACGCCGACAACCGGTATCCTGATCCGTCAGCGTTCCGCCGCCGGCGGGATTCAAATCTCTGCCTCGCATAATCCCGGCGAATTCAACGGTATGAAACTCTTTTCTGCCGAAGGACGTGTCATTCCGAAAGTCCCCGGTACAAAAGTTCTCGAACAATACAAAATCAGCAAACCCGACTGGGTGCGGCATGATAAAATCGGCAGGCGGTCTGTCCATGCCGACCCGTTTTCCGCTCATCTTAATACCGTACTGAAAACGGTGAATGTCAAAAAAATAGCGGCGCGAAAATTTAATGTGCTGCTTGATTCCAATCATGGTGCCGGAGCGGTTCTCGGTGCAAAACTGCTGGATCGGCTGGGTTGTGCGGTCACTATTCTCGGAGAAGAGCCGACCGGACAATTTCTGCATACGCCGGAACCGACTGCCGACAATCTGACCGGCGTTTGTCAATATGTCAAAAGGCACAATGTCGACATTGCGTTCTGCCAGGACCCGGATGCGGATCGGCTGGCAGTTATTGACGGCAGCGGACGCTATATCGGCGAAGAGTACACCGTCGCACTTTGCATGGATCATGTATTGTCGCAAAGCACGGTCATGCAAAGCGAGACCGTGCAAGGGACGAAGGGTATAACGCCGTCTGCCGTTGTCATCAACTGTGCGACAAGCCGGATGAGCGAAGACATTGCGGCAAAACATGGAGTATCGGTTTTCCGCAGTGCGGTCGGCGAAGCCAACGTAGTGGATTTTATGCTGGAAAAGAGCGCGGTATTCGGCGGCGAAGGGAACGGCGGTCCGATTGATCCGCGAGTCGGCTTTGTCCGGGACAGTTTTGTCGGGATGGCGCAGATACTGGATTTGATGGCGGCAACCGGCAAAACGGCTGCGGAACTTGCTGATGCACTGCCGAAATATGCACTGGTTAAGCGGAAATCGGCGGTCAAACTTACCGAAGTACCGGCGATGCTGGACAAAGCGGCAGCAGCGTTTGAACATCTGCCGATTGACCGGAATGACGGTTTGCGGATCGACCATGGCGATTCATGGGTGCTGCTTCGGGGGAGTAATACGGAAGCCATTATCCGTATTTTTGCAGAAGCCCCGACAGAAGACAAGGCAAACCGGCTTTGCGATGAAATCGAAGCGATGATTCGGGTTTAGCAGAGGGGAAGCGAAAAAATCTGTCCCCCCCCTTCTCTTTCCCTCAATATTCGGGATTCATAACGTTGCTGCCGCCTTAATTTCAACGGCATCCCCGCACATATTGTGCGGTTCAAGTCCATGCATTGAGATCGATGGGGTTCGAACCCATGACCTACGGATTAAAAGTCCGTTGCTCTACCAACTGAGCTACGATCTCGTCAACTCTCCCCATTTTACCCTAATCGGATAAAAATGGAAGGGGAAGGTCTGAAAAACGGGTTACGGTTAAATTTGTTGCATTGACTGCCGCAAATCCTTTGTTTTTTCAGGTTTGTTTTCAATAAATCAATAATTTTACGATACAATATAAAAATGATACGGAAAAAACTTGCAGTCGGCACCGGCACGCTGCCAAGGCAGTCGTATTGAAATTTCCGAAAATTCAGATAAAATGAGTTCCAAATGCGGATAGGATTATTCCTCTTGATTTTTACCTGTTTCGGACTTTCACCGGTTTATGCCCAAACGCCGGAAAATCAGCCGGATATTCAACAAACACCCGATGCCGCCGGCAATGCCGCTGCGGATACCGCAGAGGACAGCATCCCCCCAGCCAAACAGCCGGTATCCTTTTTATCGCTCTTGCAGGCGAGCGGTCTCATCGGCTTTGTCATCATTCTTTTGTCAGTCGCTGCCGTTGCCCTGATCATTGAATACGTTTTGTTAATCCGCCGCTCCTTTTTTATGCCCGCCGGTTTTGCCGATGCCGCCTTAACGCTGCTCTCGCAGGGACAAGCCGGCACCGTTCTGCAAAAATGCCGGAATAATGCCAGTCCGCTGGCGCAAATCCTGTATGCCGGAATCAGTCAGTACGAATTCGGCTGGGATGCAGTCGCAAAAGCCGCCGAAGAAATTGCGGCCGAACAGACCGCCCGTCTCTACCGCAAAATCGAATATCTGAACGTGATCGGCAATATCGCCCCCATGCTCGGACTGCTCGGAACAGTTGTCGGAATGGTTTTCGCGTTTCAGCACATCAGCAATACCGCCGGTTCAACTCAGGCATCGGAACTTGCCGAAGGTATTTATCTGGCACTTGTAACAACGGTCGAAGGACTTCTTGTCGCAATTCCCTGTTTAGCCGCCCACGCCTTTTTTTGTAACAGAATCGCCGCGTTGATTTCCGAAACGGTGTTTACTGCCGAACAGGTTTTACTGCCGGTCAAAAAAAATATACTCTTGAAAAACCGGCAGAATTCCGGGACTCACCGCGAGTAGCACGAATTTTGTCCGGCCGCTTTTGCGGCAAGTTCTTTGACCGCACGCAGGTCTAGTTTACCGGTTCCCAACACCGGTATTGTCTCAACTTTGTGAAAATCATTCGGATACGGTATCCACAAATTCGGCAAGCCCGCCGCCTGCAAATTCTTGCAAATCTCTTCCGGCAGAAGCGGCAATTCCCGATGCAAAATGATGAGGCGTTCCCCTTTCCGCTCGTCCGGCACCGCTGAAACGGCAATCATGATTTCGTTTTCGGCATCGCCGGCATCGCCGGAGTTTCCTGTATCGGACATTTTTACGCCGGCAACGATTTTTGTGATTTCGTCTTCAACTAAAATGTGCGGCACCATTTCACCGCCGATTTTGCTGATCCGGCTTTCCCGACCGACAATTTTGATAAACCCTTCCGCATCAAGCGTGGCGATGTCGCCTGTCGAATACCAGCCGTCTTTCAGCACCGCTTCGGTTTTCTCCGGGTCTTTGTAGTACCCTTTCATAACCGTCGGTCCCTTGATTTGCAGTATTCCCGGCGTGTTCAGCGGCAAAATTTCACCGGTTTGCGGTTCCACAATCCGTACCTGCAATTTGTTCAGCGGTCTGCCGATGGTGCCTTCTTTTAACCAATTCTTGTAATCCGCACGTCTGCCTTTCGGGATATTAGTCGAAACAACCGGCGAAAGTTCCGTTGTGCCGTATCCTTCGGCAGGACGGATGCCGAACTTTGCTTCCCAAGCGTCAATCAAATCGCTCGGCAATTTTTCCGCACCGCAGATAAGAGTATGAACCGAAGCGAAATCCTCCGGCTGCGACCGTTTCAAATAACTGCGTAAAAATGTCGGTGTTGTCGGCATGGCGGTACATTGAAATTTCCGGGCAACTTCGGCAACTTTTTTCGGATCAACCGGATTGAAATGATAAACGCCTTTGACACCCGTCATAGCCGGCAGCCACATTGTTGTCGTGTAGCCGTAAGCGTGAAACAGCGGCAGTGAACCGAGAATCAGGTCTTTGTCGGCAAGATGAAGATGCAAAACAAAAGAGGCGACATTTTCCGCAATGTTCTGCTGCGTGATCATGGCTCCTTTCGGCGTGCCGGTTGAGCCGGACGTAAAAATAATCGTGATCAAATCGTCCGGTTTGATTTCATCAAGTCCGAATGCCCATTCGAGACAGCGGATCGGTGTGATATAAGCATCGATGAAACCGGTCAGATAGTCGAACAGTGTAATTTTTTTCCGCAGGTCTTCCAGAACAATCAGTTCGGCATCGAGTTTCAGATTCGGAAACCGTTCCAATACTTTTTTGCTGGTAATTACATGGCGGATTTCGGCGTGCCGGATGCAGTAATTGATAGTGTCGATGCCGAAGGTGTAATTGAGGTTGACGCTTGTCCGGCGATCCATTGCCAGAGCGAGATTGGCAAGTACACCGTAGACGGAGGTCGGCATGAGGAGACCGACATTTTGTTCGTTTGCGGCAAGAAGACGGTGTAAAACTTTACGGAAAATGAGGGTTGTTAACAGTGTTTTTCCGCCGGTGAGTGAGATTCCGGTGGAGTCGGCAAATTTGATGGTATTTTTCCCGCTGCGGCATGACCGCATCACTTGCCGGATCGGGATAAAATTTTCGAGTGACGGCATGCAAAATTTTCCAATAGGGATTCTTAACGCTGGGACAGTATTGTAGCAGAACCGGCAAGTGCCGTCAATGATACTTTGCGGTCAATTTTGCCGCTGTTTCGCGGACGGACTCTTCCTGATCTTTGCTGACAATTAAAACAGCATCGTCTGTTTGAATAACAGCAACGTTTTTCAAACCGACCAGCGCAATCATGTGCTGCGGATCATTCCCCCAAACCGTACAGCCGGAGGAATTGACCGCCAAAAAAGACGTATTGACGGCAATGTTTCCGTCTGCATCTTTTTTGTCCGCATGAATCCTGTCCAGCACCGACCACGTACCGGCATCGTCCCATTCAAACGGCGATTCAAGAACAATAACCGATTCGGCACGCTCCAAGACCGCATAATCAACGGAGACGGACTTCATCATCTCAAACGCCTTTTTTGTAACATTTAATTCGTCCGGCGTTCCGGCTGCGGCAGCAATGCGGTCAAGTTGTTCCCCGATTTCCGGTTCAAAACGGCGGATCAATGCCGATATAGTTTCCGCCTTCCATGCGAAAATGCCGGTATTCCAGTAGAAATTTCCGGTCTGCAAAAATTTTTCGGCAACCGGAAGTGCCGGCTTTTCACAAAATCTTTTTACGCGGAATGCCGGTATACCCGCCGATTCGAGTTTTTCGCCTCTCTCGATATAACCGTAAGTTGCTGCCGGAAATTCCGGTTTGATGCCGATTGTGATCAGGGATTCCTGATTTTTTGTAACAAAATTAACGGACGCTTCAACTGTCCGGCAGAAGGCGTTTTTCGGCTTAATAATATGATCGGCAGGAAAAACCGTCATCACCGCATCAGGACATTGATGCCGGATTTTGTCAGCAGACCAGCCGATCGCGGCTGTGGTGTTGCGGGCGGCTGGTTCGGCTAAAAACCGGCAGACCGGAAAACCGGAAAGATGTTCCCGAATGACGGGCAGCAGCGATTCGCCGGCGACAATCCAAATATTTTGCGGCGGTACCAATCCCGAAAGACGGCTAACAGACGCTTGCAGCAGCGTTTCTTTGCCGTCTAAGGAAAGCAAAAATTTCGGTTTTGCCTTTCGGCTTATAGGCCAAAGCCGCGTTCCCGAACCGCCTGCCAATATCACTGCATGGCAGTTCACTGCTGCAATCGACGCTGAATCAATCATTGGAACACTTGCCGGTTCAATCTTTGTATTTCAGCCAGATATTTTGGAACTGAACCTTATTGCCGTGTCCTTGCAGATACAGTCCGAGCGGTTCAGGGGCTTCGTTTTTGCGTCCCGGCGTGTGGCTTTTTAGTTCAAGATCTTCATAAATGACAACGCCGTTCAATTTCACGGTCACTTTGGCATTGGATATTTTCGTTTTGTCCGCATTCCACATGGCGGGAACGAAATCGAAATCATACGTCTGCCACTGCATCGGCGGGAAACACATGTTTAACTTCGGTTTTGCCTGCTGATAAATACCGCCGCACTCGTTGTTTTCGCCTTTCAAACCAAACGAATCGAGTATCTGACATTCATACCGTTCATCGAGATACACACCGCTGTTCGAACGTCCCTGTCCGCGTGCCGCCGGCATATAGGAAAGCATAAATTCCACGTGCAGCGTATATGGTTTCTTTTCAAATGGTTTTGTTGTCACTTCCGCCCAAAGTGTTTTCGTTTCTTCATTCACTTGTCCGTGGGTGATCAAATCGGACTTTTTCCCGTCCGCAAAAAGGACGACGGCACCTGCCGGCGGAGCAAGCCCAAGTGTCGGACTTTTGCGGATAACTTTTTTGAGCGGACCAGCACCCTCCTTTTTCAGCATACCGTCGCCGACTTGACAGACATCGGTATCATCGCCGATTTTGATCGTAAGTTGTTTTCCGTCTTCGGAAAGCACGGCAGTACCGGTCCTTTTTTCTTTGTCCGGTGTCCATCCCTGACCGGGCAGCCCGCCAGAGTATGCGGTTATGCGGAACTTGCCGCCGCCGTCTGCAATGATGTTGAGACCGCCGGGTTCAGGAGTTTTCTCAACGAGGTATTCCCCTTGGATTTGAAAATCGCGGAGAATATCTGCTTTTTCGGCAATCTGTTTTTCAGAGGTGAATTCCTCCGCAGCAAACAGGGAGGAAAGAGAAAGGGCAAGCAGGAAGTATCCTGCGGTACAAAAAATTTTTCGCATGGGTGATGAATATTGTTATAGGGTTAAAAACACCGCCGCTGATTGTAAATCAACTTGTTCACAAATGCAAGCAAGTCCTTCGCCGCCTTTCTGACAAGGTTCTTCATCCTCGCTATGTCTGTGATTACTGAAAATTGTCCATAGACAAGGAAAACTCCATTCTCTTGCGGGCAAAACTCATCGG
>JAIRPZ010000257.1 GCA_031256755.1 Planctomycetaceae bacterium | reverse complement strand
ACTTTTTTCGACTGTATCGGTGATACCGGCATTGTTTGCATTGGGTTGGTATCATTCTCCCATTGGCAAAACCTCTTTTTGTGTTCCGTACTTCCACATTTCGGGCAATCCATCGACACTCCTTGACTTTATAAAGTTATAATGTATGATATACATTATAATAAACGGCTTATTTGCAGACAATAGAAATTTAGCAACACCTTTGATTCAAGCGTCTGGCACAGCGGATTGTTCCGCCTTCTTGGAAAGCACTACCTGACTCGGTCGGACAACCCGGTCGTGAAGCCGGAAACCGGCTTGTACCTCTTCAATCACGGTGTTTGCCGGATGCTCCTGACTGGGCATCTGAGCAACTGATGCGTGGAAATTCGGATCAAACGGCTGAAACTTCGCCTCAATTTTTTCACAATGGAATTTCTTGAACACATCCAGCAATTGCTGATGAACCATCTGAACGCCCTCAACCAGCGATTCCAGATTGTGCGAGGCCGCAACGGCTTCCAAAGCCCTGCCGATGTTGTCCCAAACCGGCAGTAATTCCCGCATAAGATCAATGTTGGCGTATTTCCGCTCTTCAAGCATTTGCCGGTTTGTCCGGCTGCGGTAATTTTCCAAATCCGCCATTGCCCGAAGCGTCCGGTTTTTTGCCTCTTCAATTTCAAGACGGAGTTGTTCCGCCTCGCTGACCGGTTCTCCGGCAGTTTGTTCCGATTCCGGATCGCAGACAATATCAATATGTTCTTCGGACATACGCAATATTCAAAACATGGAAAAACGGGAGAGACCGCAGTTGTACCGGCACAAATGCCGGCGTACTCTCCAAAACCGGGATTATTGTACCGTCATTTTCCTTTTTTGCAACCGACATGTTTTCCCGCCATCTTGCGCATTTACTCCGGCACCCAAAGTTTCGGCGCACCGCCGGTTTGAGCAGGCGGCATACGGCTTCCGGCTTCCGGTGTCCATAATTCCGCCTCCTGCGGCGGCACTGCCGCCGGCTCATGTTTGGCCCGCTGCATAGCCGCTGACGGTGTACCGTCAGGATTCAGCATGCCCAAACGGACAAACAATTCCTGCAACGCGCCCATCACATTCGGATCGTTCCGGTAATTGACCGTTAAATACTGAAACACCTTTTCCGCCGAGCCAATGTCCCCTTGCATCAACCGAAGCGTAATTTCATGCAGCCGCCACGCCGCATCCGGGATCGGCGGACTTTGCGCTGCCGACTCGTTTTTCGCCCGCTCCACCCAAAGCAGAGCTTCGTCAATTTTACCGGCGGTCTCGGAAACATTAATCAATGTTTCAAACGCCAGCACCCGAACCGGAAACGGCATCGAATTCATCGGACGGTTCAGCAGTTCCTGCGCAAACAGCCGCATCGCTTTTTGTTCCTGCATGCCGGCAATGATCTGCAACCCCTGCGCAAGCGTTTCCGTAGACATTTTTTCAGTATCGAACCGATGCCAACGCCAAGCAGGATGATCCACTAAAAGAGCAAACGCTTCCTCTTCGGAAGACGAAGCGGCAGGCGTAATTTTTTCGGGAAGCGGCAAACCGAATTTTTGCCGGAGACATTGAGCCGTTTCCGTCCCGATTTCTTCGGGCATTTCCATTTCAAGAACCGCAACGGCAGCGGCAAGTGAAATTTTACAGGAAGGATCGTTTGCCGCTTCAGCAGGCGTTTTCCCGCCGAAAAGTCCCATCGGCAGATGACTCCACCGGTCGATGAACTCCTTCAGATAATAATCCCGGATCAGCGTTTCGATCTCTGCCGGTTCAGGATACGTTTCTTCGGAAAAGCGGAAACGGTACTGCGTCAGCACCCGGCTTTGCGAAATGGGGTCCTGCTGCAATGTTTTCCCCGGCAGCCCGATGGTATCGCCGAGCGTTGCGCTGAGTTGACTCTCGACCTGTGCCAAATCCGCTGCCGTCACAGAATGGATCATCAGCCGGGCAGCCCGATCCGTTTCTTTGCCGAACAAAAGACACGCCGCCGACTGCGATGCAACGGTTTCCAAGGTGATCGGCGTTCCTTTGACCGGAAAAGGACGATCCAGCAGAATAAACGTTCCTTTCGGCGGCACAAAATTCGGCTGCCGGTTCGGGACTTCGATCTTAAAATACTTCGGATCAGAAAGCAGTTTTTCAAACGCTTTTTCCGCATCGGTAATCGGGTACTCTACGGTCAGCAAATGGGTTTTGTCGCCGAAAGCGTCCGGCGTGAGCAGCAGCCGCATCGCTTCGGCATCGGCGGCATCTTCCGGCGGAGTGTTCGGCAATGCCGTAAATGTCTTCAGTGCCTCGCGTGCTTGTTCGTTTTCCAAAAGCCAGAACCGGAGTGCAGCAATGTTCCGCCAGATGACCGGCCACGAACCGGCATATACCGTCAGCGATTCCATTTTGGCAAGCGATTCTTTCCACCGCATTAACCGCAGCAGGTTGATTGCTTCATCAAATTCCGCTTTGCCGGGAAAATGAGCGGGACATTCGTAATCAAAAAACGTATCCCGAAGCAAGATCGGGAACGCCGGATCGGACGTTGCCCGGTAAAGCAGCGCGTTTGCCGGTTCTGCCACCGCCTGAAATTCTTTGAGTTGGTTGCCGATGCCGATAGCGGGAAAGAGCAGCCGGTTATGAAGCAGATATGCGCCGATTTGCAGAGCGGTATTGAGAACGGAAGTATGAACGGCACCGGATTTTGTCCGCTCGAAAGCGTCAATCAAAACGGAGACGGACTCTTTGAAGCGTGCGGCAACGACCAGCGCGAGGGCGTATTCCGAAGCGGCGGAAGGATTTTCCGGTTCGCGGCGGTGAAACTGTCCGGCGAGGTTCAGGGCTTCTTCCCATCGGTTTTCATGCCGATAAACGGCGAGTTTGGCGGCGGTGAGACACGCACAATCCTGATGATCTTTTTCGAGAGTTTCGATGTAAGCGAGGCAGGCACCGGTTTGACTTGTTTCGAGGAGTTTGCTGACTTGTTCGATTTCTTTGAGCATATCGGGACAGCAAAACCGGATTTTTTTCTCTCGTCCGCCGGGACAAAGAGCGTAGGAATCAAAGGGCATGAATTAGGATCGGTTGAGAATCGGAAAGGCGGACATTGTACCGGAGAACAAAAGGAATACAAGGTCATTCAAGCCGTTCCCGCACCGCCGGCAAGTTTTTTGCCGGATTTCCGAACATTTTTGATTTTGTTGCGTATGAAAAACGGGCCGCACTTCGTTTCCGTATGATTTTTCAGCGGCATCATTTCTGCGGTATCGAAGCCGTTTTATAAACGCCGTGTGTTCATAGAGGTTACCTTACCGGACACGCTGCCGCTTGTTCCCTGCTGATCCGCCGCGTCTTCGGAATCGGAATCGTTTTCCTGCCGCTTAAATACGCACCCGTCAACGATGACCGCTGTTTGGCGACCTGCGAAGGCGCACCCTGTGCCGTTACCCGGCCGCCAAGAACCCCCGCCTGCGGTCCGAAATCCAAAAGGTAATCCGCCGATGAAATCACATCCCGATCATGTTCCACCACTAAAAGTGTATTGCCCAAGTCCCGCAATTTGTGCAACGCCGCCGTTAACCGGTGATTGTCCCTCGGATGCAAGCCAATCGTCGGTTCATCCAGCACATACAGCACGCCGACCAAACCGCTGCCGATCTGCGCTGCCAGCCGAATCCGCTGCGTCTCGCCGCCGGATAAAGAAGGTGCCGGTCTGCCCAGCGTCAAATAATCCAAACCGACATCAACCAAAAATTGCAGCCGGTTGCGGATTTCGTTCAGCAAATCGCCGGCAACCTTTTTTTCCGTTTCCTTCGGCTGCCAGTCCCTGAAAAATTGCAGCAACTTGCCAAGCGGCATCCGGCAAATCTGATCCATCGTGCGATCCGCAAACCGGACTGCCGAAGCATCTTCACGAATCCGGCTGCCCATACACGTTCCGCATTCCACTTCGCTGATCAATTCTTCATTCTGTATCCGCAGCGACGGTACAAGCCGCATCGCTTCTTCCATTGCCGGATAAAGTCCTTTGTATTGAAATTCAAAAGGAACACCGCCGTCCGTCCGAAACCACATATCGCCGGAACCGTGAAAAATGAGCCGCCGGTGACGGCTGTCCAGTTGATCAAACGGAATATCCGCCGGAATGCCGCACTGCGTGCAGAAAGCCGTCAGCATTGACTTGCCGGTTTCACTTTTCGGATTCGGAAACATTTCGACCGCTCCCTGCATGATCGTCAACTTCGGATCGCTGATGAAAAGTGCCGGATTGGCACCTAACTGCGTTCCCAGTCCTTCGCAGACCGGACACCAGCCGAGCGGCGAATTGGCGGAAAAATTATGCGGCGTGAGACGTTCAAAACTTCTGCCGCATTTTCCGCACGATAAATGCTGACTGTGAATCGTCCGGTGCCACTTCGTCTCCGGCAGTTGATCATCCGCATCAATCACGTGAACAATACCGGCACCGCGCGATAAAGCGGTCTCCACGCTTTCGGCAATTCGGGAACGCTGCGGCGAATCGCCGAACAGCGGCTCCGTTCCGCTTCTGCCGAATTGTATGCGGTCAATGACAACTTCAACATCATGTTTGCGGCGGCGGTCAATGTCCGGCGGCGTGTCCAGCGAATACGTTGTGCCGTCAATACGCACCCGGTGAAAACCTTCAGACCGCAGCCGTTTCCACAAATCCTCATAAACATGCCCCGCTTCAACATTCAGCGGCGCAGTAATCAAGATACGGTCAGCGGACGGAGAACCGCCGTCCGTTTCCGCCCGGCTGCCGCTGATAATTTTCGTAACAATTTCATCAAGCGTCTGCGTGCAGACCGGAACGCCGCAGCAGGGACAATACGGCGTTCCCAGCCGGGCAAACAAAACCCGCAGGTAATCCTGAATTTCCGTAATGGTGCCGACAGTGCTGCGCTGCGAATGAGAAGCCGCTTTCTGCTCAATTGCGATTGCCGGTGAAAGCCCTTCAATATGTTCGACATGCGGCTTTTGCATTTGTCCGATAAACTGCCGGGCATAACTGGACAAACTTTCGACATACCGCCGCTGCCCTTCGGCATAGACCGTATCCATGGCCAGCGAAGATTTGCCGGAACCGCTCGGTCCGCTGCACACCGTCATTTTGTCTCTCGGTATTTCCACCGAAACGTTTTTGAGATTGTGTTCCGATGCCCCGCGGACAACAATAACATTACCGGTCAGCGGCGGACGATCCGCAGATGTTTTTTCCTTTTCCTGCCGGCTTCCGAACAAGGACTGCTGACTGCCGATCATTTTCCGTAACGATAATCCGGTGTAGGATTTTTCGTCCGCAGCAATTTCTTCCGGCGTACCGGCGGCAACGATGCGTCCGCCGGCTTCCCCTCCTTCGGGACCGAGATCAATAATCCAGTCGGCGGTCTTAATGACATCCAGATTATGTTCAACGACCAGCACTGTATTTCCCGCTTCGGCGAATTCGTGCAGAATACCGAGCAGCATTTTTATATCGGCAAAGTGCAGACCGGTTGTCGGTTCGTCCAGTAAATACAGCGTTTTACCGGTACTCCGTTTGACAAGTTCGCGGGCAAGTTTAATCCGCTGCGATTCGCCGCCGGAAAGTGTCGGCGACGGCTGACCGAGTTTCATATAACCCAAACCGACACGGTTCAGCATCGACAAGTAATGCCGAATCTTCGGATGATTCTCAAAATGAGTTAATGCCTCTTCCACGTCCATATTGAGAACGTCCGTAATGGATTTGCCCTTGTATTTGACGGCAAGCGTTTCGTGATTAAACCGTGTTCCCTGACAAACCGGACATGTCACATAAATATCGGCAAGAAAATCCATTTCAAGCCGCTGAGTGCCGCGTCCTTCGCATGCTTCGCAGCGTCCGCCCCGGACATTGAAACTGAACCGTCCCGGCGAATATCCTTTCACCTTCGCTTCGGGCAGTTCCGCAAAAAGATGACGGATTTCATCGAAAACTTTAATGTATGTTGCCGGATTGCTGTGCGAAACCCTGCCGATCGGGGACTGATCAATGTCAATCATCTTATCCAGCCGATCAATGCCGGTAATTTTTTCATGTCTGCCCGGCATGCCGATGCCGTGATTCAAATCGCGGTTCAATGCTTCCACGAGAATATCATTGACGAGCGAACTTTTGCCGCTGCCGCTCACGCCGGTAATGCAGACGAAAACGCCGAGCGGAATGGTTACGTCAATTTTTTTCAGGTTGTTGTGGGCGGCTTTGTGAATCGTCAATGCCCGCTTCGGATCAACCGGTCTCCGCATGGACGGCACCGGAATCGTTTCTGCACCGGTAAGATAATCGAGCGTTAACGATTTCGGAAGATCGTTTGTTCCGCTGCAACCGGCTGCGTCTTTGTCTTTGCCCTTTTTATTTTTTTCTTTATTATTTTCCTTATTGTTTTCATGGCAAAGTTTTTTTTCATCGTCAAGGGAGAGAATCCGTGCATGACCTCCATGTATGCCCGGACCCGGACCAAAATCGACCAGCACATCCGCTGCCCGCATGGTATCTTCGTCATGTTCCACGACAATGACTGTGTTGCCCAAATCCCGAAGACGGGCAAGCGTTCCCAGCAGGCGGTCATTGTCGCGGGGATGCAAGCCGATAGAAGGTTCGTCCAGAATATAAAGTACGCCGACCAAACCGCTGCCGATCTGACTGGCAAGCCGGATCCGCTGCATTTCGCCGCCGGAAAGAGTCGGGGCGGTGCGGGCAAGCGTCAAATATTCCAAACCGACATTCACCAAAAAACCGAGCCGGCTGCGGATTTCCTTCAACGCTTCTTCCGCAATTTTCTGTCCCGAAGCGGTTAATTTCAAGTCACGGAAAAAAACCTGCAACTGACTGATCGGCAATTTGCAGAGTTGCGGCAGCGTTAACCAGCCGGTGCCGTCCTGATTCCATCGTCCCCAATCAACGGTACGGTCTGCCGTTTCAATTTTGAACGCCCGTGCCTGCTCGTTGAGCCGTTCTCCGCCGCAAAAACCGCACGGAATCACGCTCATATATTTTTCCATTGCCTGCCGCTGCATTTTGCTTTTTGATTCGCGGTACTGCGACATCATTTTCGGGAGAATTCCTTCGTATTGTCCTCCCCATTTATGTCCGCTTGAACCGTTGCGCCATGTAAACGTGATATGTTTTTCGCCGGTTCCCCAAAGGATCGCTTTCTGCACGCGGGGATCGAGTTCTTCCCAAGCGGTTTCGAGAACGGTATGCGCCGGCAGTTCATACGTTTTTTCGAGGGCATCGGCAACGCCCTGAAAGATATGCCGCCGCCACCGTCCCATATCGCGCCATTTGCCGAGCGGTTCGATGCCCCCTTGCTGAAACGATTTTGTCTTATCGGGAATCAGCAAATCGGGATCGAAAGAGTGAATCTCGCCGAGACCGCTGCAATGCGGACACATTCCCCGCGGCGTGTTGAAACTGAATAATTGCGGCGAGGGGGGTTCAAAACTGATTCCGCAATCGGGACACGCATATTTTGCCGAAAAATGAGCATATTGTTCTGTATTTTCTCCGCACACCCGCAGATTTCCGTCTCCGACTGCGAGGGCGCGTTCGACGGCTTCGGCAAGCCGGTTTTCCCATTCGCTGTTTGCTTCGTGTTTCCTGTTGTGATTCCCGCTGTCTGCTTGCAGGCGGTCAATGACGACTTCGATGTCGTGCCGCATTTGCCGGTCAAGTTTGAGGTTGTCGGTCAGTTTGACCAGTTGTCCGTCTACTCTTGCGCGGCTGTATCCCTGCCGCAGCAAATCGGCGAAAAGGTCTTTGAACTCCCCTTTTTGTCCGCGTATGACCGGGGCAAGAATGAGGAGTGTGCCGTCTGCTGTCCGCCGTTCATTGGCAATTTGTTCTGTAATTTGCTGTCTTGTTTGGGCGGTAATCGGTTTGCCGCAGCGTGAGCAAAAACCGGCGGCGGTTCGGGCGTAAAGCACGCGGAGAAAGTCGTAGATTTCGGTAATTGTGCCGACGGTGCTTCGCGGGGATTGTCCGCCGGTTTTTTGCGAGATGGAAATTGCCGGAGAGAGTCCGCTGATATGATCGACTTCCGGTTTGGGCAGTTGTCCCAGAAATTGCCGGGCATAACTGGACAAACTTTCGATGTACCGTCGCTGCCCTTCGGCGTAGAGGGTATCGAAGGCGAGCGAACTTTTGCCGGAACCGCTCACGCCGGTAAAACAGATCAGTTTATTTCGGGGAAGGACAAGATTGACGTTCTGTAAATTGTGTTCCCTTGCGCCTCTAACGATAATATCAGACATAGTGCCGCTATTATAACGGATTTCGCCGGACAGGGCATTCCGGCAAGAACACGGCGGGTGAATTGTTTTTCCACGCCCTCTTGCTGCCGTCTGCAATCCGCCGTCTTTTTTCTTTTTATTTAGACAGCAATTATCAGAATTGTACAGGATATTTTTTGCGGTTTGCTTTTTTCTCTTTTTTCCTATCCTGTAGAATCTTGTCAATCCTGTCAATCCTGTTCAAATCTTTTCTTGCTGCGGTCTGCCGTCTGTAAACTGCCGTCTTTTCTTTCCCTTGACGTTTCCGTCTTTGTGCGGTAGCCTTTCTGATTCACACGTTGGAGGCGGACAAGAAAAGCGAGGGGGAAATGAAAACGTTATTGAAGGGAGATACGGTATTGACAAGTGCTTATAAGGCGTATCAGCAATTTAATGCGGATGTGCGTTTGCGTGCGATAGACGACGCGCGGGAGCAGTATTTGCACGATGTTGCGTCCCAAAAGGTGGATGCCGTCCGCGACGGACTCGCCGAAGGCGAAGCCAGAGGCGAAGCCAGAGGGAGAGCGGAGACGGCGTGGAAGATGAGACAAGAGGGATTTCCCGTTGACGCAATTTCACGGTTAACCGGTCTTTCGGCGGAAGAAATCAAACGTCTGCGGTAGGAGTGAAAAACTGTCCCGTCGCTTAAAATCCGGCACTTTACGCGCAGCGGCAGACGGGCAACGATGTTGGAAATGCACCAGATGAACGGTGAACCGCTGCCGGGCAAAAAGCGGACGGCTGATTACTGCCGTATTTTTTCAAATTGTTTATCAAGACGCTGCGGAGAAACCTTGACGGCGGTTCCTAATTTTTGTGCAAAAAATGAAACACGGTATTCCTCGATCATCCACCGGAACACTGCTAATTCTG
>JAIRPZ010000249.1 GCA_031256755.1 Planctomycetaceae bacterium | reverse complement strand
CAAAACGCAGGAACAGAAAATGAAGGATAAGCAAAAGTAATGAATGAGTGATGAGAAGGGACGTTGAACGGCAAAAGAGTATCGGTTTGGTTTCTGCCGCCGGTTGCTATTTCGCCGTTGCAACAAACCGGCTTTCACGGATAACAGTCACCTTAATTTCGCCGGGGAATTGGACACGTTCCGTCAGCGTTTTTGCAATATCCCGGCAAATCTTTGCGGCGGTCTCATCCGTTGTTTGTTCGGCAACCAGCATCACCCGGATTTCTCTGCCGGCTTGAATCGCATACACTTGTTCCACGCCCGGAAATTGTCCGGCAATCGATTCGATTTCCTCCATACGTTTCACATACAATTCCAGCGATTCCCGCCGCGCACCGGGTCTTGCCGCACTGCACGCATCCGCCGTCATCACAAGCATCGTGTACGGATTTTCCAGCCGGGCATCGTCGTGGTGTCCCGCCGCCGCCTGAACAACTTCCGCAGGTTCGCCGTACCGCTTCAATAAATCCGCACCGATTTTCGGATGTGTGCCTTCCGCTTCGTGATCCGTCGCCTTGCCGATGTCATGCAGTAATCCGCAACGCTGCGCCAGTTTTTCGTTCAATCCCAGTTCGGCTGCCAGCGCACCGGCAATAAAAGCAACTTCTATCGAATGACGCAGAATATTCTGGCAATAACTTGTCCGAAAATGCAGACGGCCGAGAAGTTCGATGATCCGGTCATTGAGTCCGAAAAGTCCGACTTCCTGCACCGCCCGCTCGCCCGTTTTTTGAATAAAAGCATTGACATCTTTCTGCGTTTCCGCTGCAATTTCTTCGATGCGTGCCGGATGAATCCGTCCGTCCTGAATCAGCCGGACAAGGGCAAGCCGCGCGGCTTCACGGCGGATCGGATCAAAACAACTGATAATCACCACCCCCGGCGTATCATCGATCAGCAAGTCCGTACCGGTCGCTTTTTCAAAAGTCCGAATGTTCCGCCCTTCCCGCCCGATCAGCCGCCCTTTCATTTCGTCATTCGGAATATCAATACTGCTCGTTGTTGTTTCCGCCGTGTGGGAAGCCGCATAACGCTGCAACGCAAGAAGAAGCATATTCCGGCTGATCATATCGCAGCGTTCTTTGATTTGTTTTTCGTGCCGGGCAATCGTGCCGCCGATTTCTTTCTGCAATTCCTGATCAAGCATTGCAAAGAGTTTTTCCGCCGCTTCTTCCCGGTTCAAACCGGCGAATTCGTGCAGGGTACGCCGTTCTTTTTCGATCAGTTTGAGCAGATCGGTATTTTTTTGATCGGCTTCGGCGATTTTTTCGGTGAGTTTCGTTTGATAATTTTCGACCAGCCGTTCCTGTTTCCGCAGATCATCGGCTTGTTTGTCGAGGGTATCCTGCCGTTTGTCGAGTTGCCGTTCTTTTTCGTGGAGTTCGTCGTGGATTTTTCGGAATTCGGCTTCGTTTTTTTCTTTGAGGAGGATGGACTGTTCTTTTGCGGCGAGTTCGGCTTCGCGGGTGATATTTTCGGCTTCGATTTTTGCCTGCCGTACCATTTCCCGTGATTGTTCGGTTGCCATTGTCCGGTGAAGTTGATCGAACAGGCGGACGAGGAGAAAAGTGCCGACAATGGCGAAGACCGCAACCAGCACCGGAATAATCAGTTGCGAGATATCCATAAGGCGATCCGGGAAATCGAAAAAAACATGCCTGACAGCAGAAAACTACGTACTTATTCTAACAGAAAAACAGGAAACGTGTAAACGGCAACGCCCCGGCGGCGGTTGGGAACATTTCTGACATTGCTTTATGTCCTTACTGCGTTGCCGGAGGCGGAGTATCGGCAGAACGTAATGCGCTAAAAATGTTGCCCATGCATTTTTCGCACTTTATATGCGTTTTGTCTTTACTTCCGCCTGCCGTTGTTTTGTTATTTTTTTAACAGGATTCACAGGATTGACAAGATTTTTATGACAAAAATACTGCCCGTCCGGCAAGGACTCCTGTTTTATCCTGAAAATCTTGTAAATCCTGTTAAAATTTCTTTTTCTTGCTGCGGTCTGCTGTCTGCAATCTGCCGTCTTTTCTTTCCCTTGACGTTTCCGTGTTTGTGCGGTAGCCTTTCCGATTCACACGTTGGAGGCGGTGCCGGAAAAGTTCGGCATGCTGTCGAAGATGAAACCGGCATTGCGGCGTTGGGTACAATTTTTTTACGAGGCGGACAAAAAAAGCGAGGGGGAAATGAAATCGTTATTGAAGGGAGATGCGGTATTGACAAGTGCTTACAAGGCGTATCAGCAGTTTAATGCGGATGTGCGTTTGCGTGCGATAGATGATGCGCGGGAGCAGTATTTGCACGATGTTGCGTCCCAAAAGGTGGATGCCTTCCGTGAGGGAAAAACGGAGGGACTCGCTGAAGGCGAAGCCAGAGGGAGAGCGGAGACGGCGTGGAAGATGAAGCAAGAGGGATTTCCCGTTGACGCAATTTCACGGTAAACCGGTCTTTCGGCGGAAGAAATCAAACGTCTGCGGTAGGGAGCAAGGGAACAGTCCTGCCGCTTGCAGAAATCAGGCGGCTTTATGCGATAGACCGTCCGCTGCACCGCTATCTTCCTTATTCCGTTTCCACGCTGACCGGACCGAGCAGACCGGCGGGGAGGAGCGGCGAGTCCGCCTTGAACGGATTCACCGTCAGCCAAGTCGGACGCTTGTCCGCCCGCAACGCCGCATCACCAACCAAAC
>JAIRPZ010000206.1 GCA_031256755.1 Planctomycetaceae bacterium | reverse complement strand
AGCGGTTTTTAACGGGAGCGTGGAATCAAATCAGAAAACAGATTGAAACCAATATCAGCACGGATACGCCAACCGGCGAACTCATTGAAATCGGGAAAAGTAAAGAAACCACATCACCTCTTCATATCCGCCTGATAGGAAAATGTGAAATGTTTTCTTCTTTGCCTTTTGAAGATACGCCGCAGTATCTGGAAGCGGTTAATGAGGAATACGCTTTTACCCTGTATCGGAATAATCATCCGGGCGTATCATCTTCTATAGATGATATTTCTTATGACATCCAAAAATATCGTACAAAATATCAATGGAAACATGGGCATCTTCAGGGCTGTATTCTGTTTTTTGACAAAATTTACGGGAGAGTGCCACGCTGTCTTTCGGAAATTCCGCTTTCACCATTTCCTGATTTTTCTTTTAGATGACGATCCAACTGCGCAACCTGTTTATTTGTCCGGGATGATTCGAAAAACGCCCGCCGGCAGGGCTGTTTTGCTATTGCCGGTCGTTGGAAATTTCCTTATGATCCGCCGGATTTCTGCAATGACCGCCGTCCCTAAAATCCCATGCGCAGAATAACAATTTTCAATAAGTTCCGGTTCTGCATCGGATACGGGCTGGCTTTGCTTATGCTTTTGCCGGCAGCATCCTGTTCGTTCCTGCGGCGACCGGTCGACGGGTTGAAAATTGACGGTTTCAACCGGACAGCAGGACGAATCAATATCGACCGGAACGCCCATGCAGATTCCGCCGGCACAAATTCCGTCGGCATCGAAATTTTTATCATCCACGTCGAACCGCATCAGGATTTGTTATTGCAGCAACTTTGGCAGGAAATTGACGAACAAGCCCTGCCGCCGCTGCTCCGCCGGGAATTGATGATGCAAGGTTTCCGCGCCGGAATTTTAGGCAGCATCGGATCGCCTGCCCTGACCAAATTCCTTCAAAATTCAGCAGATTTCAATGCAGAAGAAGTACAGAAAATGAATTCACACGAACGGGAAATTCATGCGGCGGATATTTTGCGGAAAACGGCAGCAACACGCCAGTACCGGACACTCGTTCCCGATATGCGGGCTTTGGTCAGGATTTTCGACAATCCGCTGCCGGATGTCTTTCTTTTTTGGAACGAAGATTCCCTTTATTGCGGGCAAACGTATCGGGACGCAACGGGTATTTTGTGTGTTCAGGCAAAAGCGGATAAAGACGGCGGAGCCGCGTTTGACATCGTCCCGGAACTGGAATACGGAAAACTCGAACAGCGAATCCGGCATCATCAGGGCATGATCATTCAGGAAACCAGCCGTCCGCGAAAGACATTTCCGGCATTAACGGTTTCGCAGCGTCTTTTGCAGGGACAGTGGATTCTCATCGGTGCCGTTTCACGGGAATATACCGGACTCGGCAATACGTTTTTTGTCCGGGCAGGAGCCGAGCAGGAACAGCGTCTTTTCGCCGTGCGGTTTGTACAGGCAGCACCGGCAGAAACACAGGGACAATCGTCTACCTATTCGCCGCACGTGATCCCCGAAAGGAATTAAAACGTGCCGGCGGTCTTGCTGCGGACGGTTTCTGATACAATAACGTTTCGGCAAAAACAGTCCGGCAGCAGCGTTGACTTTTATGATCTTTTTCGTTTCAGCAGGCGAACCAAGCGGCGATATTCACGCAGCAGCATTGATCCGCAAAATTAGAGAAACAGCACCGGACACCGTGTTCACCGGTTTCGGCGGTCCCCGAATGAAAGAAGCCGGCTGCATTCTCGCGGCCGATCTGACAAAATTCGCCGTGATGTGGTTTTGGCACGCCGTCAAAAAATACTTCCGGTTCCGAAAATTACTTGCCGAAGCCCGCACGTTGTTTCAGACAAAAAAATTCGATGCCGTCATCCTCGTTGATTATCCCGGTTTCAACTGGCATATCGCCAAAGCCGCAAAAGAACAGGGAATTCCTGTCATCTATTTTATGCCGCCGCAAATCTGGGCTTGGGCAAGGTGGCGCATCAAAAAAATGCGGGCTTTCGTTGATATCATTCTTTGTCCGATTCATTTTGAATGGAAATGGTTTCAGCAGCAAAACTGCAAAGCCGTTTTTATCGGGCATCCGTTTTTTGAAGAAATCCGCACGAAAAAATCTGATCCTGTCTTTCTCGAACAGTTTTATACCGAATACGGTTCCGCTCCGGTATTAACGATTCTTGCCGGTTCGCGGCATCAGGAAATCTCCGCCAACCTTGACGATTTGCTGCGTACCGTGCAAAAAATACAGACGCAAAGACCGGATATTCAGCCGGTTTTTGCGGCGTTTAATGAAGAACAGGCGGCGCGGATTCGGCGGCGGCTGACTGTAAAAAAAATGTCCGTTCCGGTTTTTGCCGGACGGACAACGGAACTGATTCGTGCGGCCGACTGCTGTCTTGCGGTTTCCGGTTCGGTTTCGATGGAACTGCTGGCATGTCATAAGCCGGCGGTCATTTATTACCGGGTGTGCCGTATTTCCCTTTTTATTCAGCGGTTTTTCCGCCGGACGAAATACATTACGCTGGTCAATCTGATCGGTGCGGCGGGAACCCGCGGGCAGTCCCCTTTTTACAGTGATTCGGTGCGGATGATTCCGAAAGAGCCGTCGATGCAGGCTCGGCAGCAAATGTTTTTTCCTGAATTTTTAACGGCGGCAGACCGGTCGGGCGAAGCGGCGGACATTCTGACGGCTTGGCTTTCTCAACCGAAATTGCTTGCTTGGGAGCAGCGGCGGCTTGAAACGCTGCACACAGAAACGGACACTGTTGAATCGCCGCTTGCCCTCGCCGCCCAAAACATTTTGGAAATGTCACGACGATAATGGTGGCTTCAACGGGGGGGCATCTTGCAGAGGTAGTTCGGTTTTGATACAATGAAATGCTCTTTCATTAACACACTGTATTTCAGTCATTCAGAATTATGCGAATCGTATTTATTGGTCCGCCCGGATCGGGAAAAGGAACTCAAGCCGTCAACATTATCAAAAAATATAAACCGGTTCACCTGTCAACCGGCGATATGCTCCGGGCAGCACGCGCCGCCAAAACGGAAATCGGGCTGCAAGCCGACAAATATATGTCAAGCGGACAACTCGTCCCCGATGACGTGATTGTCGGCATCATCTCCGAACGTCTCAAACAAGAGGACTGCCAAGCCGGCTATCTGCTCGACGGTTTTCCCCGCACCATCGCCCAAGCAGAAGCCCTCGATAAAATGCTTGCCGAAAAGAAAACACCCCTCGATGCCGTACTGGAACTGCAAGTCCCCGATGACGAATTGTTCCGCCGGCTGGCAGAACGTGCCGAAAAAGAAGGACGATCAGACGATACACCGGAAGTCATCAAAAACCGGCTAAAGGTCTATAACGAACAGACCAGTCCGCTATTGGCCTATTACGGAAAAAAGAACCTGCTGAAAAGTTTTAACGGACTCGGAACCGTCGAAGAAGTGTTCGCCCGAATCGAAACCATTCTCGATTCCCTGCAAAAATAAGACGTAATCACCGGAACCTGCTGCCGGCAAACCCGCGGCGGCAGTTCGGACGGTTCAAAAATCGTACCAGATACCAAGACCGATTTTTTGTTCCCGCTTGTGAATGTATTCGTATTGGTCGCTGATACCGCTGAAATACTGAACACCGACACGGAACAGTTGATTCCGGTTGCCGCGCCACTGCCAGCCGGTCTGAACCGTGATGTTTCCGTCAAAGTTGTGTTCTTCCAGTAAGAGCAGATTCACAGCGGCAAACGGCGTTCCCACTCCGCCGCGGGCAGGATAACGCGGAGAATATTCGGCACCGAATTGAAAATGCCATGGCTCCGTGAATTCGCCGCGCTTGACAGCATAATCCGCTTCGGCGTAAACCCTCGTACTCGGTGTAAACCGGTAGGCATAACCAAAAATCACCGCCTCGCGGTAATAGTTGTTCCGTCCATGATACTGATTCGCATTTGTCATCCGTATCATTCGTTCATCACCCAAATGCGAACTGACATGGTAATAGCCCGTCCGAATCTGCCAGATTTTATTGCTGAACGAAATCGGAAGACCGAAACGGAAATCGTTTGCGTCCATATCCATTGCATGTTCCATATCCAGCCGCAGATGGACAGAACCTTCGAGATCAATTTGAACGCCTTCCGGGAAAAGTCCGCTTTGAGTGCCGCAGCGGACAAACGGGGCTCTGCCGCCGAGTGTAATATCCCAAATCCAGCCGAGATCGTCTTCGTGGTTCCAAACGCCTCCCAAGCGGGATTCCTGCTGACCGGCAAGATACGCCGGATAAAGCAAACCGTCAGGAAACATTTGCCACGACCACGGTTCCGCAATCTGATACTGAACGCCCTCGTATTTCCGGGCTGCGGACGGCACATAAGGGCTTAACCGGATCGGCGGCAATTCTTCCGCCGCCAGAAAACCGGCAGAACAGCGCAGCATGCAGCAAAACAAGATTATTCCGAACAAGGACACCTTCATGCGGTGCAGTGTAAGGATTACCGGAAAAACACGCAAGAGCAAAAGCCCGCACTGGTTTTTGCCGGTTTTTCGGATATTCACCGCAATCAGGCAAATTGCAGCAGTGTTTCAATGTGCGGCGTTTTAATTTTTTCGCGTCCTTTGAGTGCGATCAGTTCCATGACAAAAGCCGCTCCGACAACGCTTCCGCCGAGTTCCGTAACGATTTGGCGGCATGCCTCTATTGTTCCGCCGGTTGCCAAAAGATCGTCCAGCAGTAAAACACGGTCGCCGGTTTTGACTGCATCACAGTTGATCTGAATGGTGTTTGTTCCGTATTCGAGTTCGTAGGATTTCGAGACGGTTTTGAACGGCAGTTTTCCCGGCTTGCGGATGGGAATCAACCCGACTCCGAGTTTGACGGCAAGCGGTGCGGCAAAAATGAAACCGCGTGCTTCCGGTGCGGCAATGAGATCGATTTTGCCCCAAGCCCGAACCGAATCTGCCAAACGGTCGACCGTTTCCTGAAACGCTCCGCCGTTTTGAATCAGGGTGGTAATATCGTAAAACAAAATGCCCGGTATCGGAAAGTCAGGAATGGTCCGAATGTGTGCGGCAAGATCAATCATCGTTTTCTGCGAAAAATCATAAGAGGAATCAAGACCGCTGATTTTAGCATGCAGCGTGCAAAATGCAAGGGCAGTGCGGAACATTGACATTCAACCGGCAACCGTTTCGGAGTATTACATTTGGCGAGCGTTTTGAGGTTTTGCTCTCAATTGTTCTCTCACTTCCCGCAAAGTCCGCTCCTTCTTCGTCAGACGCACCGCACTACCGCTCCCGCCATTCCCGTCAGGAACGTCCAAACCTCCCCCAACACCGCATTCCGAAAAACGTGCTTGTCTTCGCCGGACTCCTCCTTCTCCAAATGCAGATAATTCTCCACCTCCCAATGGCGAAAAATAGATTCCTGAAACCGTTTTGCAGAAACGGCATCAGACGGCAAAGAACTCACATAATAACGAGTCGACAAGACCGGAATCCCCTTGCGGCATCCCTCTTTTTCAAACATCAAAACAGAACGGCAATTCACAACACCAAACTGTTCGCAAAATCCCGATGATATTGATAAATCACTTCAAGCAGCGGACGCAGCGTATAAACCGCATCGCCGGTCAATATCGGCAACGCTGGATACAGTTGAATCACCTCGTCGGGATGTTTCTTCCAGCATGCCGGTTCGTTAGTATTATCGCCGTTCACCGACCAACCCGCCAGACATGTCTTGGCGGGTTGTGCAAATACATTGAGCATTAAAATCGGATTGCCGTAATGTCGGGTAAAAATTCGCAAGTCGGGAAACTCCGCAACGGACTGGACACATCACCGGCATCTGCCGGAGGGATATTGACAGCGGGCAGGTTTCTGCGTAGCATGCTTCCAGCGTTTTCCAATGCACTTCCATTTCCCAAAGCATTTTCCATAAAAAATTATCCGCACTATGAAAGACATCGGCGAAGGAACTATACGGCGAATTGATTGGACGGAACTCGTTCCCGCCGTTCTGCTGCTCCGAATTTTCAGCACCGCCCTCGGTTTGCGTATTCTCGGCATTGCCGTTATAGGAGGCATGTTGTGGCAAATATCGGACATCAGGATTCTGTCTGTAAACCGAAGCAACCTGCGGGATGTGGCTTTTGGTACGTTCGACATGTCATACAACGAGAATATCTTCAGATATATTTTTAGCAGTATTCTGAATGTGTTTGACAAACTGTCCCCGCCGCAGTCTCTTTTTTTTCATTCGCTATACAGTGATTTGTGGGATTTGTTCGGCGATTATCGTTTTTGGGAATCGGGTCTCCTGTGTCTGATTTGCGGCACAGCCATTTGCCGGATCGCCGCCGTCCGGTTGACAATTGATGAATCAGAATCCAACCGGCATCTTTGCCGCTTCGTCCTGCGGCGGTGCGGCAGCATCGTCAATGCCGTATTCATTTTGACGGTCGGAATACTCCTTTGTTATTTACCGGTTTATGCTGCCGGAAAACTGCTGACTGTTCCCGTCGCCGGTGTCATCGCCGAAATATTGCTGCCGGTTCCGATGCTCTTTGCCTTGCTGACGGTCATTTTGATTATCGGTCTTGTTGCCGGTCTTCCGCTGCTCTTCGCGGCAGTTTGCACAGACGCATCCGACGGTTTCGATGCGGTCAGCCGGACTTTTTCGTACATTTATCAGCGTCCGCTTCATTATGTGCTTTACTGGATTTACAGTACCGTTTTGGGCTATCTCGGTTATCTGCTGGTATGGTACTTTGTCGTTTTAGCCGCTTCACTGCTGCAAGGAGCGGGAATTGTGATCGCCAATGCAGGCGGACAGACCGTTTTTGCCCAAATCTGGATATTGATCGGCTTGCAGATTCCGGCGGCGTATCAGATTGCATGGTTTTTTACAAGCGGCACGGCTATTTATCTGCTGCTGCGGCGGAGTGTTGATGCCGCTCCGTTCAACGAAGTGTACCGGACAGAGCCGGTCAAAATGCGGTATCTGCCCAAAATACAAGATCACGAAATTCAAAAAAGCGAAATCCAGAAGAACGACAACGAAAACGGAGAAACAGTATGACAAAAACAGACGCAAAAAAAGACGAACCGGCGGAAAATCCGCAGGTTTCTTTGTGGGATGCCGTCCGTTATATTCTTGCGGCGGCGGTTATCGGTTTCGGTGTATGGTATTATTGTTTCTCTGCGCCGGGCATCCTTGTCTATCGGGAAACAACCGGCAAAACAATGGGAACCGATTATATCGTGAAAGTTGCCCGGTACCCGGAAAATGCCGATTGGACAGAAGAAACCGCTGCCGTACAGCGATGGCTCGACCGTATTGACGGACTGATGTCGACCTACCGGCAGAATTCTGAAGTGTGCCGGTTTAATGCTTTTACGAACACCGAGGACTGGTTTCCGGTTTCTTCGGAAACCGCTGCGGTGGTGCAGGCATCGCAGGAAATTGCGGCATTGACCGGCGGGGCGTTTGACATCACGGCGGCTCCGCTGGTGCAATTGTGGGGATTCGGTGCCGGAAAAACGCAGGCGGAAAAAGAACCGAAAACGCTGGAAGAATTGAAACGTGCATCGCTGGAACTGAAAGAAAAAATCGGTTACCAGCATCTTTCTGTCCGTCTTGATCCGCCGGCATTGAAAAAGTCCGTGCCGGAATTGACGATTGATCTTTCTGCCGTTGCCAAAGGATTTGCGGTTGATTGTCTTGCGGAACGGTTTGACAAAGCGAATGTTGTCAAGAATTATTTAATCGAAATCGGCGGCGAAGTCCGGTGCCGTGGGAAAAAGACCAAGGACACGGATTGGCTTGCCGGTATCATCAATCCGATTGACGAAAACCATGTGCAGCAAAAATTGGTACTGGGCAGCCGGAGTTTGGCAACGAGCGGCAATTACCGGCAATTGCGGCAGATTGAAGGGGAAACGGTGACGCATATTGTTGATCCGCGGACATGTTTGCCGGTTCGGTTCGGCGGCGAATCGGCGGAACAATTGGTTTCGGTTTCGGTGATTCTGCCGGAGTGTATGCGTGCGGATGCTTGGGCAACTGCCATGTTTGTTCTCGGCGAAAAAGAGGGATTGGAACTTGCCGGCAAGCATGGGATACCGGTTCTGTTTTTGCTGCGTCAAAACGATTCCGTCCGGGAATCGCCGTCCGAAAGTTGGAAGAAAAAATAGCATGAAACGGGCAAAATAAACCGCAGAAAAACTTCATGCCGCTTCATTCGCTGCCGGCGTTGTTGATTTGGACAACGCCCCTGCTACCCGGTACTGACCACGACGACCACCACATCGGCATTTTCGTTGGGGTTTTCCGTCACCGGTTTGTGCTGCCGCGTGTCAAGCGGAATCAGCGAATGAATATGAATGTTTTTTTTCCGGCAGAAATCTTCAAAGTCCGCCAGCGTCAGAAACCGGACATCCGATGTGCTGTACCAGTCCATCGTTTCCGCTCCATGGGCAAACTGCGGCGCACGCCCGTCCTCCGACAGCCGCCGCCGGTGTTCCCGATACCCCAAATTCGGAAAACTCACAATACACCGCCTGCCCACACGAAGCATTTCATCCAGCACAAATTCAACATCCCGAATCGTTTGCAGCGTCTTCGATAAAATCACAAAATCAAATTGGTTTTCCTCAAATGCCGCAAGCCCCTCATTCAGATTCGCCTGCACAACATCAATGCCCCGCTGAATACATTGCAGAACATATTTTTCGTTAATTTCCAAACCGAGAATGTGAGGCAAAGCGGCAGAAGAATTCTGCCGCAAACCGCTCTCTTCAAACTGCCGTTTCTCTTCCCGCTGCCGGAGACGCGCCAGCAAGCCGCCTTTGCCGCAGCCGAGGTCAAGCACCGAAGCCCCGCGGGGAATCAAATCCAATATCTGTTCGTAATCCAGCCGGTCCGGACGCTGAAACGGCGGTGCGCCGCCCGACGCAATTTCAAACGCCGCATTTTTCAGAAAAGCCCGGATCATTTCGCCGTAAAGAGTAAAATCATTCGGCAGCAGAAACGCATCATGTCCGCACTCGCTCGGAATGTCGCAGTAATTGACCCGCTTGTCCAACGCCGCCAACGCTTCCGCAATGTGCCGGGAAAAAAGAGGCGGGAAAAGCCAATCCGAAGAAAAACTCAATATCAGCCACCGGCACATCGATTTTCGTAACGATTTCTTCAATACCGCCGGCGTGCTGCCCAGTTCAAAAAGATCGATCGCCGTTGATAATGTCAGATAACTATTGGCATCGAACCGCTCGACAAACTTATCTCCCTGATACGCAAGATACGAACCGACGGAAAATTTCGTTTCAAATTTGGTGTTCATCTTCCGTCCCTCGTTCCGGTCGGTGTCGAACTTTTTCATCATCGACTCGCGGGAAAGATAAGTGATATGCCCTAACATCCGGGCAATAGCCAGTCCGTCCGCCGGAACAGTGCCGTATTCGTGATATTCTCCGCCGTGAAAATTCGGATCGCTTTGAATAGCGTTGCGGGCAACGATGTCAAACGCCAATGCCTGACTGGTTAAATGCGATCCTGCCGCAAGCGGAACGGCAGCGGCAATTTTATCGGGAAACCGTGTTGCCCACTCGATAGCGTTAATGCCGCCGAGCGATCCGCCGATAACGGCAAGCAAGCGGTTAATGCCGAGATGTTCGATCAGCCGGTTTTGGGCTTCGACAATATCGCCGACTGTAATTTCGGGAAAGGACGTACCGTAGCGTTTGCCGGTTTGCGGATTGATGTCATTCGGACCGGTTGTGCCGCGGCAGCCGCCGAGACAGTTGGAACAGATGACAAAAAATTGACGGGTATCAATCGGTTTTCCGGGACCGACCATGATTTCCCACCAGCCCGGATCGTCTTCGGAATCGTGAGCGGCGGCGTGGGAATCGCCGGAGAGGGCGTGACAGAGGAGAACGGCGTTATCTTTTTTTTCGTTCAGTTGACCGTAGGTCTCATAAACGATTCGGATTTCGGGCAGAGTTTGTCCGAGTTCGAGCGGCAGCGGCGTGCGGAAGGTGATTTCCTGTGCATATTTCAGCGGATTCGCATTGCGAATCGAGTCGGTACTGACAAAGTCCATAGCATTTTCGTTCTTTCGTTCTGATGATTATACATCATTCAATTCGTAAACGGTATTCCTGTCTCCGTTCAAAAAGGGTATAACAGCCCTGCTGCGGAATCGCCCGCCTGCGATGTCCCTCCTCTTGCGGGTTGCAGCGGTTGCTGATACTGCTGCGGGAGTTTTGTTGGGGGGGCAAGGAATAAAAATACAATTCCTGTTGGAGCATCTGGCGTTGTACTTATGCGGTTTGATGAACCGTCCGTTGCTTATGAGGTAGAATTTACGACCCCAGAGGCACCGTACAATATGGGAAATCAATTAACTTATACGCTTGATGAGTCGTATATGGGAAAGATTGATAATAGTTAAATTTATGACATACTGCTGACACCCACCTAACGTATTTTAGTATTGAATTTATATTTGTCTAATTATCTCAATGTTAAAACAGAAGGATTAAACAGCAAAAAACTGGGAATATCAGTACAGGAAATACATGACTTTAAGTTTGAAGAAATGAAAAAATTTAGACAGAAATGGTTGGAAGATTTCCTGAAGACCAGAAAGTATTAAAAAAATGAAGAGAAAAATTTTACTATCGGAATCTATATCGGTAAACGCCATTTTACAGCAGTGTGATATTGGTGTATGTTCCTCGTTTAACGCATACACGACAAAAGAAGAACATTATTATAATACCAAACAAGACGGGTGGAATTTTAATCCTGATATGCTTGTTTGTTTTGTTGATGAAACGGAACTGTATTCTCCTGAAAAAATGACAGGCGGTATGGCAGGAACGATACCTTTTATTATTGGCGGGACGGACGTTTACGTCAGGATAAAAAAAATGAAAATACCCTTTGCACATTAGAACAGATGTTTGGTACGTACACTCGTATCAACGACTACATACCGTATATTGATGCATTTAATGAAAATCTCAATAGAATTAGCAGAGGAATTTCATTGCCTAAATTGCCGATTCGCAAGGCAAAAAATAAAAAATGTTATTTCCGGTTTTGGGTATTTAAGAATATTATAACAACCCTTTACTATCCTGATACATCAATACCGCGGTACGATTGCGAGACGATAGAGTTTCATCGCAGCGACGATTGCGGTACGAACCTTTTACAAAAAGACGGCAAAATCATTGCCATAGACGGCTGGATCAAAAACACGGTTCGTGATAATGTACCAAAAAATAAACGATTATTCATTTTTCCAAAAACAAGCCAATGAGACAACGTGACCAGGATCAAAGCACGTGAATTGGTGAAAGACAGAAACGCAGCCGAATGTTTTGACCTAACAGACCCAATCAAAGATTGGGATTATTGTGTAGAGAAATATAAAAAAGAAAGATTTGCAAGAGATGCCCTGTGGAATGTTATTATCGAATCTTCAACTCGTTCACGAAAAAAAACATTGACAAGGCACTTGGTTTGTAGAATTTTGACACCGTATAGTAATATGACAATCACTATTATCAAATCAAATAAAAAAGAGAATCGTTGTGTTTACTTGTTGGAGGGAATAGATTCAATCCAATATGCTAAGAAGGTTATAGACATTCTAAACAATAAATTTAATGCTGTGTTTGTGGACAAGAAAGAGGTCGTTTATGCCCTTTTTGTAAACTTTGCCATTCAGGAAAAAAGGATTTCACTTGTTATATCTAATATCTTTGATGACAGTATATTTCAAATATATTTGTTGTTAGACAAAGAGGATTGTTCGAAGGAAAATGAACAATGGCTTGAAGGATTAGTTAAATCGGTTGTAGATGAATTGAACAACAGCCCTTATCCAGAGGACTTGAAAAGTGATTCCAACAACATAACACCGGAAGGACAATATCCGCCAATAGGAAGGGAATTGTAAGATGATTTATACAAAGGATCCGCTTAAAGAGTTTTTAGAAGGAGAGTTGTCTATCGGATACGACCCTGTTCGTATTGCGCAAAAGGCATTTCTGATCAATACCGAACCGTCATACGAAATACCGGAAGAAATAAAAGAGATATTATATCTGCTGGAAATCATGGAAATGGGAGAAGAATTCTACCTATCGGAAGAACAAATTCGGGAAATGATCGATATATTGGATAATAAGATGCCCCCTGATGCGCATCAAAACACGTCACCTGCAAAGTCGGTTTTTTGCTGTAAAAGGTCGTGAAAGCACCTTCCTAAAATGCCTGTATTGCCTAATATTTGTGAGTTTTAGGACTTTGCAGTCGACGTGATCCCCCCCCCTTGCGGGTTGTAGCGGTTATGCTAAAATTGCGGATACTAACGATTTTAACAGTTGTTTTTAGCAAATCCCCGGACAGATGTTCTACTTTCTCCTCGCCGTCATTATTGTTAGTTCCGGTGTCCTGCTTTATTTGGCATACCGTGATCACAAACAGGAAGAAAATCTCTGCCGCACAAATGC
>JAIRPZ010000182.1 GCA_031256755.1 Planctomycetaceae bacterium | reverse complement strand
CTCTGCGGTGATTCGCTCGGCTGGGAAGCCGAAGTGGTCAGCGATGCTTTGGGTGATCCATGGTCAACGTATTACGGTCCTGTTGTCGATCAGATTACGGTTCGCGGCGCAGATGCATTGATACAAGGCGGACAGGCGGCTATCCAAATCGGAAGCCGGATCGCAACAGCAACTCACGTCAGCGAAATTTGGATCGGCGAAAACAATGAAGTCAACACGTTCTTTTATGCGCTGACTTCGGAAAGCGACACGAAGGCATCCGCCGTAAACCTGAAAGCGTTGAATGATGCAACGAGAGAACAGCGGGCGAAACTGTTTTTTAATCCCGATTTGCTTTATGATAACGATCCGAATAAATTTCATTTTGACAATGCGGGCGTTCACGGTGATATTATTTCTTACTATAACGGCGTGGCGGGCGTTGCTTCGGATGAGGAATCCCTGAAATATGTGAATCCGTCATGGATTCATTATCACGGAGACGAAACGGATACGGCATCAGGACAAAGTTATATGTCGGAAATGGGCATCAGCGGCGGCACAAGCAGCAGCGGAACCGATACCGATACCGGCAGTTCAACAACAGGATCGCAAAACAGTTACGTTATCGGACACCGCGATCTGATCAATGACGGCTATCATTGGTCGGACAGCACCGGCAGCAGTTCCGGTTCGGATACCGGCAGCGGAACAACCGATACCGGCAGTGAAGGACGTTCCGTGATTCTTGACGAAATCCTTATCGGACAACTCAACAAACTTATGACCCAAGCCGTGGCGGATGAATATGCGGCTTCGTATTATCTCTACGCCTTGCGCAAACATAACGGCACGTACCATGTCGGCTACCGTGAAGTGCTGGATCGTTTTCTCGACCAGTGGAAAACGAGTAAGGACGAGGAAAATATCAAGTTGACCGGTTTAACCAAATCCGAAATCGCCGAAGGGTATACCCGTGACGGTACGCTGCTGATATTTTCCGGCGGCGATATTTTCAGCGGAAACATTTACGGCGGCGGATACGGCGACCGGATTCTCGATGACAAAGGGGACATGAACTTGAAAAAATTGCAGGAAATGTTCCCTAACGGACAGGGAAATATCGACTTGCGGATTCAGGGATTCAATACTACCGGCAACGGCGGAACAACGATTTTCAATAACAACGAGGTTCACGTCCGCGATTTGTACATTCTCGGCGGCTACACGGCAAAAGAAGATGCGGCGGTTGCCGACGGCACCCATTACCGGGGCGTTGAGTCCAATTGGGGACACCTGATACTGAACGATTCGACCATTGTCGTGAACCGGTTTATGCCGGTTGACGGGATTCCGGGAAATTACGCTGACGGTGTGCTGGTACACGATGTTCTTAACGAAGGAATCGTTTCCGGCAACGGAACATTTAAGATTGCGGAGCGGCTATACCAAAGATCCTCTTCGTCCGGCAGTTCCGGGAGCAGCAGTTCAAGCACCAATACGGCGACGACCCCGACTTATTCCTATTATGACGGCTATTTTATCAATCATGGTATTTTAGCACCCGGTTTGCCGGGTTATGTCGGGGACACCGGATCCTCGCTCGCTGCCGGCGGACAAATTGGTGTTATTGAAATTCACGGTGCCGCATGGCTTATCGGCGGACGGTACGATGTCACGACCAGCCGGCAGTCCATCGGGGACTATATTTTGAGTTATAACAGTCCGACCGCCCCGACCGGTTCCGGCTATACACAAACGGAGTGGGAGACACTGCGGGAAGAAAAACTCAGCCGGTATCTGCAATGGTTCAGCAGCAGCCGGATCATCGATCCGAAAACGAAAACGGCGATAACTTTGCAGGAACAATTGGACTACCTGTCCAATCCGCAAAACCGGAACAGTATGGACGAATTGCTGATGCGGTACGGAATGAGCGACGTGCTGGATTTCCGTATCGGAGACGAAGCCCGCAACGATGCGGATGTCCGCAGCCGGCTTTCCGACATTCTCCTGAAAACCGTCCTCGGCGGAGTCATTCAGGTGGATGACCTTTATGATCCGCAGACATCGAAAAAAACGAAAAAGACCGCATTTATTGTCATGGTCAGCGATGCCGGTTTTTCTGCGGAATCCAGTCCGAATTCGATTGATATATCCGCATCGCAGCAACAACTTGCGTTTGCCAATATCAGTTATTTACCGGAAAATCTTGCTAACGGACAAACCGCCCTCGTTCTGACGATGAGCGATGATGCTCATTTTTATCAGAATTATATCGGCAATATGCCTTTTAATGCGGCGGCGGCGGCAAGTGCTTTTGATGCTGCCCAGTTTACGAATCCGGGACTTGCTCTGTCGCTGCAATTCGGATTGAACGATCCGGCGGTGCTGCGGGACGTTTTACGGCAGATGGCAAGCAGTACCCGTGCCAACAGCATGGTGATGAGTTTGCTGTCGCCGTATGATCATGTGTTCAATCAAATCGGTTACGGACAAGGGGGAATGAGTACCGGAAGACGCGGCGATGTGATTTTCCGTAATCTTCAAAACGGACAATTTGTCCAGCCCTACGGACAGCCGGCCGTTCCGCCGCCGGGGCAGAATTTCGTTCCGCCGGTACCGGGACAGTACCGGGGACAAAATCCGAAGTACCGTACCGGTGCTTTATGGGCAACGCTTAACAGTACGTCCGGTATGCGCGGCGATGACGGGAACTCCTTCAAATTCAGTTTTACCAAAGGGGGAGCGATGGTCGGAAGCGAATGGAATCTTTCGCCGAGTTGTGCTATCGGTGCGGTCGCAACGGCGTATTACGGCAATATGAAAGAATGGGATGATGAGGTCACCAGTTTTGATTACAGTGCCGGACTGTATTTGGTGGCGGCTCCGTTTGACCAATTTGAAATCCGGTCGTTTGCCGGTATCGGATTCCAAACGTATAAAATGAACCGTTATATCCGCAATAATGCGGTGTACATCGGCAATAATCCTGCCAGTGTTTTCGGTATTAACGATCATTATGACGGCGAGACACAGGGATATTCATGCAATTTTACTTTTGAATTTTCGAGACCGTTCACGGTGAGTCCGAATTTTGTGATTCGTCCTGCTTTGGCGATTGAATACCAGTATGTACAGCAGGACGGATTTACGGAACATCTCATCGGCAGCGATTATTCATGGACGAACAGCGGTTATAACCAAGTGAATGGAGTTCAGGGGGACACCCGCGGCACTTATGCGCTGCAATACAGTGATATGACATTCGGACGGTTTCTTCCGCGTATCGGCATCAGTACGGAGAGTCATTATGCAAACGGCGGCTTGCAATTCCGGGCGGCGTTCCTGACTCCCTTTCTCGGCGAGCGATACGCGCAATCGCGTCAGCAGTTTGTGAGCGGAAGTCCGTTGTTCAGGGTTCGCGGAGCCGATCTTGGTGCCGGTTATCTTCAGTTTGGCGGCGGCGGACATTTCTGGATAGACCGGGAACATACGGCTTCGGTCTTTGCCGACGGCGATGTGTACCTCGGCAGTTTCAGTACGTTCAATGTCAGCATCGGAATCCAGCAGAACTTCTAGGGGGGCAGCGTCTGCACGTCATGATTTTTTCTACGGCTTTGATGTTTCGGGTTTGATTTTTTCCACAGCATCGGCATCGCCGCCGAAGCCGACCGTTGCGTTTTCGCCGCCGACCATTTGCGACATAATCGCCTGCCGCCGCTTCAAATGCTGTTCACGAAAATCACCGTACACATCAAATTGACGGATTTCCGAAAAACCGGAAAGATTGCCCGCCGAAAGCATACGGAATATCTGAACAGGAATCGTGTCTTGAATCATTTTTTCCCGTGTTTCTCCGGCAACGGCGGCATCTCCGAGCGGACTGATGTCTTCGGCAAAAAGATAGAAACCGTACAATGCCGAACCAAGAAGCAGAATTGCCAGCGTATTACCGGCATATTCGACAGCAGGAATAAACCTGACTTTCACCCGCGACATAAACCGGTGTGCTGATTCAAGGAGAATCAGCGACACGAGGAAGATTGTCCAAAGAGCCATCCAATCGGCAAAAAAGAGAATTTTCGGGAATTTGACCGCAACAAAATAGGCAAGAAGTTCCCACCATCCGACGGCAGCGAGAATGGAAAACAGGACAGAACCGAGCGAAAGGATATTCCCCCAAAAACCTTCACGCCAGCGGAAACCTAAAAGTGCCGTAAAAATAATGACCGGAACCGCCCATTGATAAATGCTGTACAATATCAGCGGAATGGAAAAAGCAAAAAAGCCCATTTCAGTCAAGCAATTCAAAAAAGAGGAAAAACACGTTTCTGCGTTACCGCAGTATTTGCTACTATACCTGATCCGACCGGTGGTGTCAAATACCGTGTCCGTTTCCCCTCGCCGCCGGCACGTTTTTTATTGGTATGTCAATCCAATACAGCAGTGAAAACAAAATTTCCCGCACCGGACAATTTTCCCCATTTCTGTTTTCCGCTGTTGACAATCCGCCGGCTTCAGGGTATACTTTTCATGTGTATACGTCACGTCGGCGTAGTTATTTCAACCCTCATCCGTTAAGGAGAATCCTATGAACAGGACAGAACGAGCAAAAACGGGCAAAGCCCAAACAAATGTCGCAAAACAAAGCGGGAAACAGACGTTCCCCGCCTTCACTGCCGGTTTTACAACCGGAATGACCGGCAAAACCCTTCCAAACGCTCCCATGCATAGTAAACTAGCCCAAAGAACGGGGGGGGGACAATCTGATCTCGTCGGGCATCAGACCGTAGACGGTAATCCTACTGCTGCCGTCTGCCGTCCGCAATCTGCCGTCTATTCTGCGGCATTCACTCTTATCGAACTCCTCGTCGTCATCGCCATTATAGGCATGCTCATTGCTCTACTCTTGCCCGCCATTCAGCAAGCCCGCGAGGCAGCCCGCCGGATGCAGTGCCAGAATCATCTCAAGCTAATCGGCTTGG
>JAIRPZ010000171.1 GCA_031256755.1 Planctomycetaceae bacterium | reverse complement strand
AAAATGCTTTCGCTCAATTTCTGAACGGTCTGTTAGATGTTAGCGTTGCTGCCGTTGACGGTAAATCTGCGAAACAGATGAAAGGCAAAAATGGCAATCCGATTTTAATGCTCAATGTATTTGCACAAAAAGCCAAGACCTGTCTGGCGGGTTGGTCGGTGAACGGCGATAAGACCAACGAACCGACGTGTTTAAAGAAATATCTGGAACAGTTGCCGTTAATTTTTTCTGGTGTCAAACAGCGGGAGCCGGACAACAAACTTGTCTGTAAAAAAAGGGGCGAGTAGAGATACGCCTTCAGGAATCTAATCTATTCTTCGCCATTGGGAGGCGGCGAATTGCCTGCATTTGGAGAAGGACAAGGAGTCCGGCAAAGACAAACACGTTTTTCGGAATGCGGTGTTGGGGGAGGTTTGGCCGTTCCTGACGGGAATGGCGGGAGCGGTTGTACGTCTGATGAAGAAGAAAGAGCGCACTTTGCGGGAAGTAAGAGAACAATTGAGAGCAAAACCGCAAAACGCTCACCAAATGTAATACTCCGAAACGGACTGGTGAAAGAATTGAAATTGATAATTAGGGAAATGAAAAAGCGGCAGGCGTATGGTACAATAGCCGCTGTGTGTTGCACCTGACATTTTGTCCTGAAAATCATTTTAACGTGCGGAGAAAAATTATGAAAAACAACTCATTCCTCGCTGCGGTTTGCTCTGCTATTTGTCTTGCGGCTTATTTTGCCGCCGGTACTTGTTTGACTCCGGTTTTGTCCGCCGCCGAAACACCGCCGGCTGCGGTTGATGAGCATGCCTCCCGCAAAGAACCGAAAGGAACTCTCAAATATCCGCTGCTCTTCTGCAAACGCTTAAATTATCAAGGACTGCATATTTACGACACGTTCTATCAATGGCGGCACCCCGGTCAACTTCATCCCGAAAATTCCGGCGGCGGTCTTTATGTCCGTGAACCGGACGGAACTGTCCGCACCGTCATCGACCATGCCTCACCAAACACACTCGGCAACGGACTTTATTTCAACCCCTCGCTTTCCTACGATGCCAAGAAATTGCTCTTTTCCTACAAAGGCGCACCCAACGGCAATTCCATCCTCTACGAAATCGGCATTGACGGCAGCGGGCTGCGGCAAATAACCAACCTCGACAAAAACGGCAACCCCTACAAAGGCAGCGGAGGAGGTCATCACGATGTCCGCCCATGCTATCTGCCGGACGGACGCATCCTCTTCACTTCAACCCGCTACAGCGGTCTCGTCCCTTGCGCCAATAACGGCGTTGCCATTCTCCACGTCTGCAACGCCGACGGTTCCGATATTCATACCATTTCCGTCAACAACGTTACCGAGTTTGACCCCGCTGTTTTGCCGGACGGACGCGTTCTTTTCGGCAGATGGGAGTACATTGATAAAAATGCGCTGACGATTCAATCGCTCTGGACGGTGCTGCCGGACGGCACCAACGAAACCGCTCTGTTTGCGAATAATATGGTCTTTCCCGAAGCCGTTTTGCAGGCAAAGCCGGTGCCGGGTTCGGATTATCTCGTTGTCGGAACATTCGCACCGCATAATTCTCCGCCGCGCGGCTCAATCGCAATGATTGATACACGTGTTGTTCAAAATGGAAAGAATGACCCGAAAGCGATTTTTAACTTCGAGCATCATGACAAACCGACTTTTGACCGCGGCGATTCCTGCGACCCTTGGGCATTGGACGAAAACAACGTCCTTTACAGCGGAATTCCCGATGAAGCCGACTCTCCGAAAACGAGCATCCGGGGACGCAATGCCAAATTAAACGCCCTGCTCCTCATTGACCGTACCGGAAAGAAAACAACCGTGCTGACCGACCCGGTTTTCGATTTGCACAATCCGATACCGGTTGTTCCGCGTCCGCTGCCGAGGGTTGCCGCCGACACCACCGACCGGTCAAAAATCACCGGCAACTTTTTTGTACAAAATGTCTATGCGGGCAATCCGAATGTTCCGAAGGGAAGCATCAAATATCTGCGGGTATTGGAAGAGACCAGCCGGGTCAGTGAAAGTCCGGGCGGAACGTGGATGAATCAGACGTTTTCGGTTTCGGCGGCGTTGGCGTGGAGTCCGAAAATTTTTCACGGCATTGTGCCGGTCGAAGAAGACGGCAGCGTCTATTTTGAAGCCCCAAGCGGCCGAGCGTTGTATTTTCAACTGCTTGACGGCAATTACCAATTAGTGCGGAGTATGCGGACATTTATTCAGGCGGCACCCGGCACAACCCGCAGTTGCGTCGGCTGTCACGAATACGGCAATGCCCCGCCGGTCACAAACAAGGGGCACAATCCTCCCGATGTCCGCCGGTTAACGCCGGAATCGTGGGGCAGCGGCTATGTTGATTATCCGTCGATGATTCAGCCGCTTCTTGACAAGAAATGCATCTCATGCCACGGCGATGAAAAACTCGAAGCCGGCTTGGACTTAACCGGCGGACAGACAGAATTTTTTAATATCAGTTACGAAAATCTGACCGCAAGAAGAGAAAAACAATACACGGCGGACTTAATCGGCGGCATTTGCTGTATGAACGGAACGGCGGATTGGTCGTGCCGAATCTTTGATGCGTATCAGCATGGCAGCGGCAAATCCCCGCTGGCGGACTTGTTTGTCGCCGGTCAGACGGCAGCAAACAAACCGGCGGGCAATACGCTGAACAATGCGGTGAACCTTAATAAAGCGAATCCTCACGCCGGATTACTGACCAAACAGGAAAGGGAACTGCTCTTTGCGTGGATTGATACTAACGGGATTTACTTCGGGACGTGGGATTATTCTTCGCCGCCGCAACTGAAACCTTATGTTCAGGTCCGCAATGAACTTATCAACGTGATGAAACAAAACCGCTGTGCCGAATGTCATGCGGATGCAAAAGGCAACATCAGCCGGTTTGACAACTGGATTAACCTTGAAAAACCGGAATTGAGTTTGATACTCCGTGCGCCGCTGAAAACAGAAAGCGGCGGTCTGCAACTTTGCCGCAGCCGCAGCGTTGATGCTTCGTTCAGTACGCGGGGCATCATGTTCAAGGCGGGATATGCTCATCAGGTTTTGCCGCTGGACAGGTTTCCTTCGCAGCGTTGGCAAACGTGGAAAGAACGGCAAGCCGGCGAACCGGTATCTTCTTTTGCCGGTACGGAAGACGCGGTGTATCAACTGATTCTGTCGAAAATCAAAAACGCTCAAGCGGCGGCACTGGCGAATCCGCGTGTGGATATGCCGGCGGCATCGCTGTCCGGCAGAATCGTGGCGGGACGTTCGCGTCAAATCATTCCGCAGCCGCTGCCGGAAAAATTACCGAAAGTGAAAGCGGAACAAACCGGCGGACGTGTCCGCTTATCGTGGGAATGTTCGGCGGAAACCATCGGATTGATAGCGGAGATTTATCGGGGAACAACGCCGGATTTTAAGCCGTTGCCGGAGAATAAAATCGGTCAAACGGAGCGGTTTGAGTTTTACGACCGCACTGCCGGAACCTCTGCTGCAACTCCTCGTGAAGATTCTTATTATGCGGTCATTTGGGTTTCTGACCCGGCGGCAACGTGCGGAACGTGTAAGAGCGGAGCGGTTTTGGATTACCAGAATCATGCTTTGCCGCATGCTTTGCCGGCAGATTTGCAAGCGGGAGACGTTCCGGTGAATCCGCTTCCGCCGCAGGTTCATCGCATTGAAGACCGCTGCCCGCTGTCGATGACTCAGCCGTTGAAAAGCGAACCGGTGTATGTCAAAACAGAAACCGCAGCAGAAAAAACGGCAGACGGACGATAGCAGAATAGGAGCGGCGGGTGCTGCCGCACGCTCTCTCGTTTGTTTTTTTGGACAGGATACAAGGATTGACCGAAATCCGGTGGCTTTTTCGTGATTTCCCGCAAATCACAACCACTACATAATATCATACAAGGATAAAACAGGATTGCTTGTTTTTATTTCTATTTCTAATTATCAATTCTCCATTATCAATTATCAATTAAAAATACTGCCCGTCCGGCAAGGACTCTTGCATTTTTGATAACGTTCCGGTTATAATGATCCCTTCGCCTTTGTG
>JAIRPZ010000156.1 GCA_031256755.1 Planctomycetaceae bacterium | reverse complement strand
GGCAGCAATCATACTGCCGGTGCGAATTTTTGTTACGCGGACGGTTCGGTACATTTCGTCCGCGAAACAACAGAACCAACGGTTTTAATGTACACCGCCACCCGGGACGGCGGCGAAAGCGTCCCGACTCCTTAACCTTACCCTGAACTTTAACCTTCATCCCTTTTACAGCCATGAAAACAATCATGAAACGAACTTTATCCTCCCTTTGTTTAATCCTTTTTTCCGGCGTTCTCCTTGCACAGGACAACGCGAAAACCCCTGCCGCTGCGGACAACGTTGCCGCAGAGAAAACCGGCAAAGCCGTTGAGAAGGGCATTGCTTTTCTCCGCACTTCGCAGAAAAACGGTGCATGGTCGGCATCGCCCCGAACCGGCATCGGTCCGACAACAATTATCCTTGCCGGTCTTCTCGAAGCCGGTGCGGCACCGGACGACCCGATGCTTGCGGACGGACTGAAATTTCTCGAAGCCGCCACCCGTGATGACGGCGGTGTTTATACCCCCGACGGCTTTTTCCAAAACTACGAAACGTGCTGCGCCGTGATGTGCTTCGCCAAAGCCAACGCTGCCGTCAAAGCAAAAACCGGCAAAGAACCGTATAAAGACCTGCTCGCCAAAGCGGACAAGTTTTTGCGGAAACAGCAATACACCGAAGAACGCGACACAAAACCGGCCGATGCCAATTACGGCGGAGTCGGCTACGGCGGCACTACCCGTCCCGACTTGTCGAACACGCAATTCTTTCTCGATGCCCTGAAAGCAGGCGGTGCCAAAACGGACGACCCGGCCATTCAAAAAGCCCTCGTCTTTGTTTCACGGTGTCAGAACCTCGAATCGGAACATAACAAAATGCCCTTCGTTGCCGAAAACAGCAAGAACCTTGACGGCGGTTTTATCTACGTCAATCAGCCGAGCGGAAGTCCGGCACGCGGCCCGATGGCCGGAGAATCGAAAGATGAGGCAATGAAAAGTTACGGCTCGATGACGTATGCCGGTTTGAAAAGTATGGCGTATGCCGGTTTGACGAAAGAAGATAAACGTGTCAAAGCGGCTTTTGACTGGATGACGAAACATTATACTGTTACGGAAAATCCGGGCAAAGGCGCAGCGGGCTTGTTTTACTATTACCACTCGATGGCGAAAGCGTTGGCGGTCTTGGATTTGCCGCTCGTTGAAGCCGCAGACGGAAAAAAACATGACTGGCGGAAGGATTTGACGGAGCAACTTGTTTCCCAACAGAAGGAAGACGGTTCGTGGACAAATGAGAAATCGCGGCAGTACATGGAAAACGACCCGAATCTCGCCACCGGCTACGCGCTGCTCGTGCTGGGACTGTGCAAAAAATAGCCAAGCCCCTAAAGTATCCAAACAAGTATCAAAGAAAGTAACGCAGAAAGTCGCACAGAAAGACAATGCCGTATCGGATTTTGCTAACCATTTGGTTTTTTGCGGTGACCGCTTTACCGGCGGCGGCGGAGAACGTCCGGCCGGAGCCGTCCGGTTTCGACCGGCAAATGGCCGAGCGGGCAGCGCAGTACCAAAAAACGCTCCGGCAGCGGATTGCCCAAGTCGCTCCGTCCTTGCAGCAAAAAACCGAATTGCAAATCCGGCAGACCCTTAAAAAAGATACGGCTCTGTTCAAAGCGGGCAAACTTCATTTGAGCGTTGCCCTGCCGAAATGGAAAGCGTATCAGGAGTCTGTCCGTTTCGTTGCAAAACATTCTCCGTTTTCCGGTTTGCCGGACAGTGCGTTTTGTTTCGGTTTCGGAATGAATGCGGCGTTGCTGACGGTTTCGGCGGGACAGTATCACGTCAAAAATCATGCGGCAAATATTGCCGGTGACGTTGTCAAAAATGTTCATTCGGTCTGTCCGGTGCATTTTTCCGGCGGACTTCTTTCGTATTTTGTTCGTATCGTCCGAAGCGTTGTGTTGAGGAATTAAACATAGCGCAGGAACGGCGGAAACGGCGGACATACGTCCCCCGCTGCAAACCGAAACTGCGTACAAAAACGGGTAATAAAGCGGGGGACATACGTCTTCCGTTATAAACCCAAACGGCGGGCGAATGCAGTGTGCAAACGTCCCGCCGCTCCCAAACAAAATATCCCATTCCTTTAACACAACTATTCTCATGAAAAAAATAAACCATGCTTTTACACTAGTCGAGTTGCTGGTCGTCATTGCGATTATCGGCATGCTCATCGCCCTTCTGCTTCCTGCTATTCAAGTTGCCCGCGAGGCCGCAAGAAGAATGCAGTGTCAGAATAATGCCAAACAACTTGGTTTGGCACTGCATCATTATCACGATGCCAAAGGGGAACTGCCGAGTGACTCTCAAAGGTATCAACTCTCCTCGCCGATTACCTACAACGGCAATGAGTATTCCAGTTACACGGACGGATTAACCTGCTGGGCAAAGATTTTTCCGTTTATGGAACAAACGGGCGTTTCCGATGCGGTGAATGCCGCCATCAATGATGCGGTGAATGCCGCCGTAAACGGAGCCACAACAGGTGAGCCGATGGTGGTTACCCGCGGCGGTCATACAGTGACGGGAACAATCGCGCAAACGCGAATTCCTGTGTTTCTCTGTCCGTCTTTCACTGGGGAAACAAGTATTCCTTCCGGTGTGACTGTCGGCTATTTCTGCCATTACTTCGCTAACAGCGGTGCATTGGAAGCATCGGCTGATTTATCGCAAACCGGAACGGACGGCACAGGATTGACGTATTCTTACGGCGAATACGGCGGCAGTCCGGGCGGAGGAGGAAAAATAGCAACGAATGGTATTATGTACCAAAACAGCACTATCGGCTTGGATGCTGTTTCAGACGGGACTTCCAACACGTTTGCTTGGGGCGAAATCGCTTGGGAAAAGTACAAGTACAGCGGCTGGAACCGGTCAACGGGACCAACAACGAATTCTGCCAAAGCGCATGCGGAACAGTTGCCGTTTAACTATTACAAAAAAGCAGGCGATCCGACAACCGCAACGTATCCGATTGCCGGATTTAATCCGGCAGCCCCCACTGTCAGTCAGCAAACGTCAGCGGGACCTTACGGTTCGCAGCATAAGAGCGGATTGATTATCGGACTTTGTGACGGTTCGGTACGTTTCGTCAACGAGACCATTGAAGACCGTGTCCGCATGAATTACGCTTGCCGGAATGACGGTGAAAGCGTATCGCTGCCGTAGAAAAAGAACAGGGGGACATTACGTCCCCCATTTTATCGTAACAAAAATTAACGGCGGGCGCATGCAGCATGCAAACGCTCCGCCGCTCCCAAACCTTTAACCTTTTCATTCACTTTTCCATTACCCTTCAATACTGATGATTACATTAAATAACCTTACCAAAACCTACGCCGGAAACGTTCACGCCGTTGACAACGTGAACCTGACCGTCAGCGAAGGAGAATTCGTGATGATTATGGGCGCGTCCGGTTCAGGAAAAAGCACCCTGCTTCACCTCGCCGCCGGATTGACCACACCGACAAGCGGACAAGTGTTTATCAACGGAACCGATATTGCCGCTATGTCCGATTCCGCAAGAACAAAGTTCCGCTTGCAGCATGTCGGTATCGTCTTTCAGGCGTTTAATCTGATTCCGACTTTGACCGCCGAAGAAAATATCTGCCTGCCGCTTCTGATAGCCGGACAGCCGGTCGATAAAAACGCTTTGGAAAAACTTCTCGATACGCTGGAAATCAAAGGGCGGAGAAAACACCGTCCCGATGCCCTTTCCGGCGGCGAACAGCAGCGGGTTGCTGTCGGACGCGCCCTGCTCTTCAATCCCGATGTGATTCTCGCCGATGAACCGACAGGCAATCTCGATTCGGTCAACAGCGACAATATCTGCAAACTTCTCCGCAAACTCAATGAAGAAGAGAAACGGACGATTGTCGCCGTCACTCATTCCAAAGACGTTGCGGCTTACGGCAAACGGACGATTGTCCTCAAAGACGGGAGGGTGCAGCAATGAACATACTTCTGAAACTGATTTACCGCGAAGCGTGGGAACACCGCAGCCGCATTTCGCTGGCGGTCATCGCCACCGCGGCGATGTCGGCAATGCTCGTCTGGCTTATCAGCAGCATCAACCTCGTCATTATGCAGTACGAAAATGACGGCGAACATTATCTCGGTCATTACAGCGTTGCCGTGACACCGCCGGCAGCCGGGCGGAATCCGTTTGCACCGCCCGCAGCAGAAACAACGCCGCCGCCTTCTCCGCCGCCGAGAGTCAATATGGAAGACGTTGCCGAAACCATCAAAGCCGACCCGCTGGTGCTGGAAATTACACCGGCACGGCAAATCCGCAACACAATGGCGAAGTGGACAGGCGAAGACAGCATTTTGGAGCGGCAGCGGAGCGGACTCGGAATACCGATGGGAAGTCCGGTGATTATCGGCATTGACGCAAAAGAAAGTCCGTTTGAGTTGAAAGAGGGGAAGTGGTTTAATCCTGACGCAGCGGAACTTGAAGGCGTGATGGGAACCGGTGCCGCCAAAAGTTTAAGCGGCTGGGGAAGGGAAAGCGACACTGTCAAAGTCGGGGATTATGTCGGAGTCCGTATCGGACAAATCACGGCCGGTCAAAAAGAATACAAAATCAAAGTCACCGGTCTGGTCGAGCAGAAACTCGGCGGCGGTTTCGGCGGAGGTCCCGGAGGCGGCGGAATAACCCCCGCAGTCGGCGCACTGTATGTTTCGATGAAGACCGCTGATTTGCTTTCACCGGTTTCTCCTGCGCCGCCCGGTAATGCTTCTGTTGATACGGCACCTGATACTGCGCCGGCTCCGGCAACGTCTCCGAACAGCCGGACATATTATTATGTCCGTTTGAAAGAAGGGGTGAAAATCAGCGAATGGGTGGAGCGGTGCAAAAACAACGGCAATGAGGCACTTGCCGCCGTGCAGTATATCACCGCAGACGATATACAGAAAAAATTTGATGAACAGCAGGGCGGACGTTCCGCAGGCGGACTTGTCGGAAGTGCCGGTTCCAAAAATGCAATCATTTTATTCTCGACACTCGTTTCGATTCTCATTGTATTCGGTGCCTTGAGTATGGGAGTCAATGAACGCGCCCGGACGTTTGCGCGGCTGCGGACAGTCGGTATGCCCCGCAGCGGCATTGCGGTGCTTGTTTTCGGTGAAAGTTTCGTCTTGTCCGTTTTCGGCTGGGCAGGCGGAATCCTGACCGGCTGGATTGTCCTGCAATTATCGGCGGAATATATGACCGGCGTTCAGAATTCCAAATGGGTGACGCTCAATGCGGCTTCACTGATAATGTCTGCGGTTGCGGCATTCGCCGGTGCGCTGCTGGCGGCTATCATTCCGGCGTGGCGAGGTTCCGGCGTGCAGCCGCTGGAAGGCATGAACCGCGGCGGTTTTGCGTTAACGCCCCGTCTGTGCAAGGGAATTATTTTTGCCGCTGCGGCCGGTTTGCTGCTTTCCGCCGTCAATCCGTTCATCTGCTATTACGAACCGCTGCCGGTATCCGGCATCATGCGGCAAAGGCTGTATTCATTTATCGGTTTGCCGGCGCAACTCATCGGACTGCTTCTGTTCGTTCCTGCTGTTGTTTTACTGACGGAAAAACTTTTTACCGGCATCATTGCGGCGTTGCTGTCCGTTCCGAAAGCCCTGCTGAAAAATCAACTTTCGGCCAATCTTTGGCGGACAGTCGGCACGGCGGTGGCGTTGAGTATCGGTTTAGGCGTGTATTCTTTTTTGGAAATCTCCGGTTATTCGATGCTGGTTCCGTTCACTCATTCCGACCGTCTGCCGGATTCGCTGGCGGCGTTTATGCCGAAAGGAATCCCGTTTGAAGAGGTAGACAAAGTCCGTCATTTAGACGGTGTGGATGCGGAACGTTTTTTGACGATTGCGCTGGAGCAGCCGGGGTTCAGTCAGGAACAGTCGGAACAATTTCTGAACAACGGGATGTCCCCGATGCAGGCAAACGGCGGCATTGTCGTTTTCGGATTAGATGCCGAAGACGCTTTCCGTCCCCGAACCGGCGGCAAGAAAAGCGGCAAACCGTTTGTCGATGTTGATTTTGTGGAGGGGACTCTGAAAGATGCCGCTGCGAAGTTAAAAACGGGCGGACGGTATTGTATCCTGCCGGATTCGTTTGCATTTCGGGCAAACTTGCATATCGGCGATAAATTGCAGTTGGTTCCTCACACCGAAGGACTGCCCGGCGGCGGACGCGGAACGGGCGGTCGAAGACGGGGCGGCAGGTCCTTGCCGGACGGGCAGAGAGGTGAAGGCAGAGGCGGCGGCAGACCGGACGGGTCTTTGCCGGACGGGCAGAGAGGCGAAGGCAGACCGCCGGTGAATGTTGACGGCAAACCGCCTTGGGGCGATGGTCCGCCTCCTTGGGCAAATGGTGAAGGCGGACGTTTCGCCGGTAGACCTGTCCGGCAGGAACCGGTGGAATATGAGGTTGCCGGTGTGGTGTCGGTTCCGGGCTGGCTTTGGATGGCGAAGTTGAGCGGTATCCGAAAATACGGGATGCGCAGCGGTGCGATGATGTTTGCCCCGTTTGAAACGGTCAAAAACGATTTCCGGGTTCGGGATGCGGCGTATTTCTGGTTTGACCGGACGCTTGATAAAAGGGGCAAGCCGGTTGTTTCGGACGATGTTTTGGAAAAGAACTTGCAAACGCTGGCGGATAAAAACGCCGGCGGCAGCGGCGGCGGAGACGGCAGCGTTCAAAACCGTCCGATGGTGAAACTTTCTTCGCATGAATACCTGAATGAGCGTGTTGGTTCGCGTGCGGATCAGGTGATTCAGGCGGCGGCGAGAATGCCGTTGATACTGCTGGCAATTTCATCTTTTGCGATGATGGGAACGATAGCGGCTTCGATTCGTGTCCGCCGGTTTGAATTCGGTGTGCTGCGGTCGCTTGGCATTACCCGTTGGGGGCTTATCCGGCTGATATTGGCGGAGGCACTGCTTATCAGCATGACGGCGGTGGCGTTGAGTGTTGCTTTTGGTATTCTGGGCGGCTGGTGTTTTATCGGTTTGATGAAATATGTTTCGTTCTTCGGTGGTTTCACGAATCCGTTGACGGTGCCGTGGTATTATTTAAGCATCGGCATTGGTGTTGCGGTGTTGCTGTGTTCGCTGGCGGCGGTTTTCCCTGCTGCCGCTGCCGGACGCAAAGAACCGACCATCCTGCTGCGGGCAGGGTAGCACGGGCTTGTCCTTGCCGGTGTCTGCCGCACGGGCAGGGGGAGAAGACGGCAGACAGCAGTTTGCAGACGGCAGCAAGAAAGGGAATTCCTTTGCTGCGGTCTGCCGTCTGATGCCTGCCGTCTCTTTCATTATCAATTAAAAATATGCCCGTCCGGCAAGGACTGCCCATCCGGCAAGGATTGCCCGCCGATGACACAATGCGAAAACGAACAAAGAAAACGCTCTTGTGCCCCGGCAGACAAATATCCGCTGCCCTGCGTTTTCTACTCCACGACATTCATTCCCGCATCTTCAAGCGATCGCATAAGGTTTTCGGCAGTGCGTGCGGTTGCGTCATCGCCTCCTGCCTGCGTGTCGGCAGCGGCAATCGGACCCATCCATTCACTCGCGGCATAACTGCTGGCGAGATTGGAGTTTTCTTTTTTTGCCCGGACATATTTAGTGGCAAGTGAAGCATAGATCGTCAATGTGCTGCCGCTGGCACCGGAGATCGGTGTTCCGCTCGTTGCCGTTTTGGAATCTGCCAATTCCCAAATGAAACCACCGGAGAAGCCGTCGCCGGTAGAGGTTGCGGTGAGTATTGCTCCCACTTTGGTCTCGCCGGTAACGGTCACTTTAGGTTCATCGCCGCCACCGACTTTTTTAGAGTCGCTATAAAAGAGCGGACCACTAGAAAGGGTTCTTTTTGCCCGGATGTATTTGCCGTCAAGGTCTGCATCGATGGTTAATTCGCTGCCGTACTCGCCGGTAACGCCGGTACCGGTGATGGAGTAATAACTGCCGTCCGCGTTATATGCATACTCCCATATAAAATCGTTAACAAAGGTTTCGCCGGTTTTGCCGGGGTCAGACGATGCCGTAAGTTTTGATCCCACTTTGTACGTTCCGCTAACAGTCACGGTTGCTTCATCCGAGCCGCCGCCATTTACCTGTTTCGCATCGCTTGATACTTTTTTGTTGTTGGAATTCGTTCTTGTTGCCCGGACGTATTTATCTTTAAGGGAGTCCGTAAGTGTCAACTGGTTCTTGTTTTCACCGGTTGCACCGCTGATAGG
>JAIRPZ010000129.1 GCA_031256755.1 Planctomycetaceae bacterium | reverse complement strand
AAACGCTCCCATGCATAGTAAAATAGGCAAAAGAACGGGGGGGGGGACAATCTGATCTCGCCGGGCGGTAATCCTTCTGCTGCCGTCTGCCATCCGCAATCTGCCGTCTATTCTGCGGCGTTCACTTTGGTCGAACTCTTGGTTGTTATTGCCATTATCGGCATGCTCATTGCGTTACTTTTGCCCGCCATTCAGGTCGCCCGCGAGGCAGCACGGAGAATGCAATGCCAGAACAACCTCAAGCAAATCGGGCTTGCTGTTCATAACTTTCACGATGCTCAACGATCACTGCCCGCGTCACAATGGGGAGTCGGTTTGCCGACCATTCATATGCTGCTCTACCCTTATATTGAACAGCAAAGATTGCGTGACATGCTGGAACCGATGGGCTTTTTCAGCATTGATGCCCAATATGACGGCGACAATGCTTTGTGTCTAGGACACCATTGGCGTTCCATTGCCAACGGCGGCTTATTCACGCCGGAACAAATCAGCGCACTCGGCGGGATTTCGATCTACCGCTGTCCTTCACAGTTAGGGTCTGTCGGCTATAAAGACGGAGAACATAAAAGTACACACGCTAGATTAAGAGGTGGTGCCAATTGGGGACCGCTAACCAGTTATGCGATTCCGATTGTGACCACCGACGGTAATTGGTACAATTACACGAACAATTACAACAAAAATAATCAAGAATCGCTATGTAGTCCTTTTCGTCCGATAACCGCCATTGCATTGGTAGACACATCTGATAATGTCGTACTCATACGCGAGCAGATTAGAATACATGCCGACGGCAAAATCGAATACCGCGACGACACCGCTTATTGGTCGGATGGCACTTCCAATCAAATTGCTTTTCTTGAAAAACACTTGCCGACGATTGATATTGACAGCATGAGACCGGAATCAACGGCCTCGGTTGGCGGTTATCAATGCGAATATGATGCAAAGACAAATGGTGGTTTGGGAAACTTTTCAACGCAACTCCATGGATCAAGTATGGTCGTAACAGGGCTGAATGGCTCTGACCTGATTTCACCTCTTCCGGCAGTTATTGCCATCAATCCCAACGACGGTGCTGTTGGTGATGCTCTTGGAGATGTGGACAATGTCACCAAATTAAGACAAAGTTACGGTGTCGGCAGTACGCATACCGGAGTATTCAACGTACTGCTGGGAGACGGCAGCGTGAGAGGTTTGACGAAAACGCTTGATCAACTCCTTTTGGGGCAGTTATCGCACACCAGTGACGGTGCCGCTGTGTCTCTTCCCTAGTTTGTGTCCCTGTTTTTCACCTTTTTCACCGCTGCCGTGTAAAGCGGCGGCGGTACTTTACTGCCATGAAAAGATTTCGATTGATTGTTGTTTGTTTTCTCGGATTGTTTGCTGCCGGTTGCAGCCGCGACATTCCGGCTGGCGGAGTGGTCGTTTACTCTGACGGAACTCCTTTGGAAAAAGGGCTGGTTTTGCTGTCTGACGGCAAATTCATGTACCGCGGTAATATCACGGACGGCGGTGTGTTCAAACTCGGCGGCTTGAAACAGGGGAATGGATTGCCTGCCGGGACTTATAAAGTCACCATTGGCGGTGCCAATGAGTATGAGTACACGGAATCCCGCAATCCACAGATTGACTATGACAAGTCGGTCTTACGGATTGACCCGAAATATGAAAATCCGCAGACATCAGGGCTAACCGTTGATGTCAAGAAAGGTATGAGTCGGATAACGCTAACAGTTGACCGGTACCCGATTGAGCGTGCGAACCGTAAGTGAGAGCGGCGGGCATACGCCCGCCGTTAAAAACGAACAAAAAACAACAGCGGGCAAATGCCCGCCGGTGCTAGCCGCACGGGAGGTTTCACACCCTTACATCGCACTTCGCAGCGGGCGGTTTGCCGGTTTTGTACCGGACATTTCACTGAGAAGCCGATGCCAATTGGAAATTGTCCCGGGCGTAAACCGTCCCAGTGTCTTGGCGGCTTCACTGCCGGTCAAATGAGGTAAACTGCCCGGCACCTGATCGGTTGCCAAAACCGCTAACACCGCCGTACAAATCGCATCAAACGTCTCGACCGGAATCCCCAATTGCGAACTCGGCACAATGGTACGCTTGCCTAAATGCGAAGAAAGCGCATTCATCAGCAACCCGTGCTGCCGGCACCCGCCTTGGACAAGCAGTTCCGGTTCGCCTGTTTCCAGTACACTTTGCGTTTCCGTAATCGTTTTCATCACCTGCCCGGCAATCGTTTCCGCAAGGAACGCACTCACCGTACAAAGAATATCCTGATGCGGAAAACCTTCTTGAGCGGCTTGATCGGCTGCCGCCAAGTACCGATCCGGCTTCAATCCAAAGGGCGACCAGTCCTCTTTCGGCAAATCGGTCTGCGGCGGCATAACCGCCCGAAGTGCGTTCATTAGTTGCGGAATCTGACATCCCTGAACAGCAAAACGTCCGCCGGTATCCCATGCCGCCTTGCCGCCGGTTAACTGCCAAACAAGCGTATCCAGCAGCGAGCCGCACGGCACTATATCGAAATGCCGGATTTTCTGGTGCGAAAACGCATTTTCCGCTTTCGGTAAAAAGGTCAGCCGGGCGGTGCGTCCGAGATCGATCAATATCCTGCCGGCGGTTTCCGATTTCAGGAAAATCCACGCCGGCAGCGGAAAAAAGGGACCGCCGTTTCCGCGGGACGCAATATCCTGCGCCGGAAACGCATCCACAAGATTTAAACCGGTCTGGCAGGAAAGCCAAGCCGCATCGCAAAGGGCATGATAATAGAGACCGTTATTGGTTGCAATACGCACACCCGGATCGTTAATACCGACCGCAAGAACATCATTGGCGGTCAATCGGGACTCGCTTAACAGTTCGTTGACGGCTTCTTCTTCGATGCTGGCAAGTTCCCGCATGACATGCAGATGCAGGGTGACCGGCATTTTTATATCAAAGTCATTTTTTTCGGCATTGTACTGATCCTGATATTCTATGGATCGCTGTAAATCATCGAAACAGTCCGTAATTTCGCGGGGAATGTCGAAGGAAATGGTTTTTCGGATTTCGATAGGTGCGCCGCTTCCGCGTCCGTGAACGCCGATCATTGCGGATTCGATCCGCCGGCATGAAGATGTGATACTCACCCCGGCAAACCATCGGACATTTGCCGGATTTTTTTGACTGACACCAAACATAGATATAAATGCTAAAAGGGTAAAAATGAAAAATGAACTGTCG
>JAIRPZ010000061.1 GCA_031256755.1 Planctomycetaceae bacterium | reverse complement strand
AGCCGGTAAACAACATTACCGATTGGGGAGTAAAACAATTCAGAGAACATTACAGTAATCCGAAATTGACCCGCAGGCAGATATTTTCGTACATTTATGCCGTTCTGCATCATCCCGAATACCGCCGGAAATACGAATTGAATCTGAAACGCGATTATCCGCGGATCCCGTTTTATGCAGATTTTCATCAATGGGCTTCGAGGGGACAAAAACTTTTAGCACTGCATATTGGTTACGAAAATGCGGCACCGTATCCGCTGCAAACCGTCCGTAGAGAACGAAAACAAGTTGCCGCAGAAAAATATAATGTCCCGAAAACGATCCTCAAAGCGAATCCGGCTGCCGGCGAAATCGTTCTGGATGAGGAAACAAAATTGATCGGCATTCCGAAAGAAGCATGGGAATACAAAATCGGCAAACGTTCCGCTTTGGAGCGTATTCTCGACCAATACAAAGAAAAGAAGCCGCGGGACAAAACCGTTGCCGGAAAATTCAACACCTATCGTTTTGCCGATTACAAAGAACACGTGATTGATTTACTGCAAAAGATTTGCACTGTCAGTACCGAAACAATGAAAATACTCGGCGAAATGAAGGAATAAGTCCATTTTTGTAACAAATAAAATACGAAACAAATCATGTTAAAAAACATTCCGCGAATTTATTGGATTCTTGCTGTTCTCGGCATTATGGCCGGCTTGTTCATCTTTGCCGTGATCCGCAAACACGAAAATTTTTATACGAACAGTCAGGATCAGGAAGAAGCCGGCAAACAACAGGCAGAAAAAGAAAGCGGCACGAATAAGCGGACTTTCGGCAAACCGCAGTTCAATGTTTCTTTTAAGCGATTTGCTAATGCCGAAACACTCCGCCGGACACGTTCCAAAGAACTTCTTGCCGAAGCCGAAGAAGTTCTCAAACAAAAAGGACTGCCTGCCGATGTTTTTACGGATGACGTTTCGCAATCGACGAACATTGCCCGCGTGCTGCACGAACATTTTCATCAGTATTACGACATCATTGACGGCAAAAGTCCCAATGATCCAAGTGTGCCGCCGAATGATATGCGTAAACTTTGGAACGCCAGTCCGGTAGGGGCGTGGGATATTGATCAGGCAAAAATCGGCAGCGTTAAAGAAATTCTCGGCATAATGCAGGAAAAACGTCTCGCAGTCCGCAGCATGCTGGAACAGCGGGAAACATGTTTTTACTATCAATTCAGCCGTCCCAAAGAGTCATGGCAAATATCTATCGACATTGATGCATCCAAATATCTTGCCGATTATGCACTGCTCGAAGAATATGCCGTTGCCGATGCGCTGCTGAAAGGAAAAATGGAAGACGTTTATGCGGCAGCGGCTTATACCTTCCGTATTGCACAATTGGCATCGGTATTGCCGGCTGCCGGTGTCCGTGCCGATGCGGCACTTGTCCGGCTTCGGCTATTCGATGTTATGCAGCGCATTCTTCTTGATCCGAAACTGGAACCGAAACATCTCTTGTGGTTCAGCGAGATGCTGAAAGAACAGTATGCCGGATTTACGCCGGAATCAAATGTGTGGTTCGGCGACCGCGCTGCCGGAATCAAATTGTACAACGATATTCTCATTCAAGGTCCCGATTCTGCCCTTGATATACTGGACATCCAAAAAATGGAAGAACGGAAAGTTTATCTTCCATTCGTTAAAGGTTTTCTGAAAAGCCATATAACCGATGAGGTCTTTTATCTTCGTTCCATGCAGCGGATTATTGACGCAAGCAAAAAGCCGTATCACACACGAAAACCGGTCTTGGACAGCATACGCCGTGCGTTGCAGGAAAAATACGATACGCCGGACGAACCTTATGTGGCTCAACTGCAATTAAAAGATGTCGACCGGCTGATGCGTTTGTACGCACAGGATGAATCCGCCTTACGCCGTGCATTGGTTTTGATGCTCGTTTCGCTGGGACAAGCGTATCTCAATGAAGCAGGAGAGCCGCGGCTTACCGGCACTCCGAAGGAAACCGGTCAGCAATTTCTGCGTCAGGAACTGCTGACTGATCCGTTTACCGGTAAACCGTATAAAGTGAAACGCGTTGACGGATTGTTAACGATTGCCTCCGAAAATCTTCCCCGAACTTTCCGTATCCCGGACTTCCGAAAAAAAGAACAACCATGAATGCCGTTGAATTTAATTCTGTAACATTTTCTTATCAGGGACCGGCAGTGATTGAGCATGCCTCATTTTCTGTACAGGAAGGGGATTTTGCCGCGATTGTCGGTCCCAACGGCGGCGGAAAAACAACGCTGCTCAAATTAATGATCGGTCTGCTCCTGCCGCAAACCGGCAGCGTCCGGCTGTTCGGAAAACCGCCCCGCTCGGCATGTTTCAAAGTCGGTTATACGCCGCAGTTTCTCACGGTTGATTTTAGTTTTCCTCTTTCCGTACAAGATGTCGTTTTGATGGGACGCATGCAGAAGGGAAAACTTTGGTACTCGCGGAACGATAAAAAGACAGCGCACAAAGCCCTTCAAACCATGCAGTTGGAAGAATATGCCGATGTCCCGTTTCGGACGCTTTCCGGCGGGCAGCGGCAGCGGGTTCTCATTGCCAGAGCCGTTTGCGGCGAACCGGAAATCCTTTTGCTGGACGAACCGACAAACAACATTGATTCCCGGTCGGAAGAAATCTTGTCGGACATTCTGACAGAATTAAATAAGCGGATGACCATCGCCGTTGTTTCGCATGATGTCGGTTTTGTGGATCAAAGCGTCTCGAATGTTATTTGCGTGAACCGTACCGTTGCGGTTCATTCCACCGCCGACCGAAACGGTCAAACCATTCACGACTTATACGGACAGCACGACCGGAAACTGATTTTGCACGAGACATGATAACGGTGCCGTTCTAAAAAGCAGAACCGAACTGTATTTGCCCGTCTGCCCAACGGCGGACATGGACAGGTCTCTTTGCGTCGCCGGTCGCTTCGATTTCGACACCGGTGACCAGCCGGACGGGATCGTCAAACGCCCAGTATACGCTTTCTGCCAAATACTTCGGCAAATCACGCGTCCAATAAAGCGGTTCGGAAGCGTTCTTCCATGTCAATCGGGGACTGCACATTTCGACATTCCGGGCATAAGCAAAAACGCCTTCTGCATAATAAACGTGTTCCTGATGCGGAACACTCTTTTTTGATGTACTTGTCAAACAATATCCTTGCAGTTGATCGTTGACCCGGACAACAACGGCGATGCAGACAATGTCTGTCTGCGATACATTTTTGACGATATAAAGACCGGCAGCGGCTTGACCGGCTGACGGCTTGATCAAATCCCAGCCGAAACATGGTGTTAAATCTTCGATAGTCCGAATCGAATGAAGAAATTTTGCCCGGTTATAAGCCGCTGCCGCCTTCGCCTCTGTCGGGACATTACTTTCCAATTTTTCCCAATCCTGATCGATAAACGTTTTCGGAAATAACGGCGGCGGTTGTTTTGAAGGGACAGCATACGGCAGCGAAACGTTGAGTTTAATTTTGTTTAAGCACTGGATATTTGTTTTTGTAACAATTTCACCGTTTTTATTCCATTCAAGAACCGCTTCTTGGGCGGGAATGTCTATGCCTTTCACTGTCATTTCGGGAGCAGCGGTTATTTCGCACCGTTTGATCGAACCGTCGGCAAAAAAGTCAATGTTTTTATCTTCGCCGAGCAAGAGTCCCCGTTCAAGATAATAAGCAGGTTTTTGACTCTGCGGATAAAAACCGATTTGAATGAAATTTTGTACCCAAAGCGAACCATGTTCCCGGTCAATAATGGTGATTCCAAAGGGGGGGATTGTTTTGTCTGTTCTGCCTTCGGCGGCTTTCCGGGGACGAAGCCAGAGAACGAGTTCCTTTTTTTCCCACATTTTTCGGGGAAACATTTGGGACAGCGTTTCGTCATTGCCGCTTTTGAGAACGGCTGCCAACAGAGCGGCGCGATCGGCAAGTTTACCGGCATAGGCGGCTGCCTGTGTTTCGATGCCGACATTGATTTTGTTGAATACCGGGACTGGTTTCAGGACAAATTTGCTTTCTTTATCCGCATTGACATAAAAACCGGTCATTACCAGAGCCGACAAACCTAAAAGAAAAGACAGCCAGCGCATTGATAAAAAAGTTCTGTGAGTAGCGGCGGACGAAAAGGATATTTCTACCCTTTACGGTTATGATAACAGACGAATTTGCTGTTTTCCAGTCCCGGCCTTTCGGCAGTCCTTGCCGGCAGCACTCCGCCGCTCTCCTCCACTCTCTAGATTATGCCCTTACCGGCGAGGACTGCCGGCGGTTTCTATTGCCCCTGCAACTTAAACTCGAAGTGGTTTTTCTTTCCCCTCTCGACTGTAACCGGTTCAATACCAGACGTTTCCGGCTTGCCGTACCGTTCGGGAATCAGAAAGTTTTTCCCCGCCGGACTTTCATGACCGGAAGCGTCCCTGACAACGTTAACAGTGAATTTTTCAAACGTCACGTTGTACATTCCCGGAACGGCTCCCTTCATTTCCGAACCGGCAGTCGCCAGCGTAAAACGCCCTTCCGCGTCCGTAATTCCGCCCGCCGTTTTGCCGTCACCGCCGGTCAGAATAAATGTTACGTAAATACCGTCCATCGGCTTTCCGTCCGTCAGCACAACGCCGGTGACCGGAACAACTCCGTAAGGATTTTTCTCGGCACAGCCGGTCAGCGTCACGCCGATCAACGCAGCAAACAACAAAGGAACAATCTGTAAAATATTTCGCATCGTTTTAGTTTGAGTCATCTGTAATGATTGGTTAAAGGATTAATGTTGGAATTGAAAATTGATAATGGATAATTGACAATTAAAAAATGAGATCGGCTAGTAACGGCGGACGAATGTCCGCCTTTCTTGCTGCGGTCTGCCATCTCTCTAATTATCCATTATCAATTCTTTTTACGGGGTTGCGGTTTCGCCGCCTTGAATCGAACCGAGTTCTGACCAAACGCCAAAGGAAAACGCTCCGTTACCTGTCTCTGTCCAGGGACCAGCGGGTTCACCATTACCAATCCAGTTTTTTGACGGGTAAGGCGGAGCCGTTCCTCGTCTTCCGTCGACGTTACCGTTGGCAGGACTGTATGGGGTAGTCAGATTTTTGGTTTCAATGGAATTGGTGATAAACCGTCCCGAACCGTCCAGAAAGGCAACATTAACACCGCCGGAGTGCATACTGCTGGCACTTGTCCACACATCTCCGCCGCCGCCGTCATTTCGTCCGCATGACGGTCCGTTCGGCGGCAGCAACGTATAGAAACCGACATTCACTCTTCGGTTACACCATGCACGTCGGCCGAGGTTCAGTCCGTTGTTGGTGTTAAGAGGCACTCCATCCGGCCAGTTGCCGCCGGAACCAGTAAGGGCTGTGGTCATGCAGGGACCAGCCGCTTGGTCTATACATCCAGCCCATCCACACCCATCGTTCTCGCGCGTAACAGTCCGGCGGTAATTTCTGCCCGTTGATCCGTCATAGATCAGCCCTTCGGAAAGAGCAATCGTGTTTGCTGTACCGTCCGTAACACTGCTGAATGTGTTGGGCTGATGCTGATCGGGATTATCCTTATTGGTCTCTTTCAATCCCATCGCACACCATTCCCGCGGACTGTACTCATTCTGGTTGACTGCTGCGTCCGCGAGCGAGACCCGGTAATTCGTGAAACAACTGACTCCGCCGTTTTGATCGCCGGAGTTTCCTGTTGCGGTGAACAAATCGTTTGTCCATGTGACCGCACCGTCAGACGGACACAAAAAAGCCGCCCGCACACCGCATAATTCGCGGATTTCATTTGTACTTCTGCTGGTGCTTTGTTTGATTGCGGCATGAACGTCCTGCATTTCCATAAAAGGAGCAATGACGGTAAGCCATGATGCCTCGACGATTTTGTTGTCTTTGTTGGTGACGCTTGTATCGCAGGTGCGGGTCGGCAAGCGTCCGTGTGCGCTTTCAAAGGTATGAATGGCGAGGGCGAGTTGCTTCTGGTTGTTGCTGCACTGCATCCGGCGGGCTGCTTCGCGGGCAACTTGGATCGCCGGCAAAAGTAAAGCGATGAGCATGCCGATAATGGCAATAACGACGAGGAGTTCGATAAGGGTAAAGCCCGCAGAATAGACGGCAGATTGCGGATGGCAGACGGCAGCAGAAGGATTACCGTCTACGGTCGGATGCCCGGCGAGATCAAATTGACCCCCCCCCGTTCTTTTGCCTATTTTACTACGCATGGGAGCGTTTGTAAGGGTTTTGCCGGTCATTCCGGCTGTTCTTCCACCGTTCAGTTGTGTCCTGCCGACACCGGCAAATCGAATGACATTCATGATTTTCCCTTTCTTTTTGAGTAAAAGTCAATGCTCTTTACATAGGAAGTATAACCTGAAACAAGAGGATTGTCAACAGCAGAAGTCTCTAAAATGGGCCGAAAACTGCCGCAACGCAGTTTTCGGCAACGAAAAGCAGGAAAATTGATAAAAAGTGACCTTTTGAGCGTTTTTGTCAAAAAAATTGTAAGATGTGCCTGCTGTGTCCTTGTTTTAATTGATAATGAAGAATTGATAATTGACAATAAAAAATGAGAACTTCAACCGTACACGGCGGTACTTTGCTTTCCTAAATTATCAATTTTCAATTATTTCACAGCCGCTCGATTTCAGATACCGGAAGTCCGGTCAACTCGGCAATCAACGCCGGCGGTAACCCTTTCGCTTTCATATTCCGCGCCACTTCGATATTTCTTTCGGTGCGTCCCTTTGCCTCGCCTTCTTTTCTTGCGGTTTCGACAACGTTGACGTTGTCCCGATACGCCATCAAGTCCCGCTGATACTGCTCCTGCAACAACGGCGACAGCCGGTAATACTCCGCCTCCGAAAAAGCCTTTTCAAAAACCGGTTCGCGAAGGATTGACGGTATTTCGTCAAAGTCCTCAAGGTTTTTCAGGAAGTACATCCACTTGTCTTTCCGCGTTTTCAATTCCGGCTCCGTTAAACGGAACAGCGGCATCTGCAAAAACACCATCTTCAATTTGTCCAAGAACTCTTCGCCGTCTTGGTCTTTCAGCGAAACAAGCCGGTAAATCTTCTGTTTCTCTTCGTTTTCGTCATAGGTAAAGTTCAGCACTGCCACAAGATAAACCGGATTCAGATTGAAATCCCAGTCACCCTTTTGGGCTTGCCGCTGTATCGGAAATGAAAGGTAAAACAATGCCCGGTCTTTGAAATACTTCTGGCGTGCCTTCTGCATTTCGACTGTGAATTGTTCGTTATGTTCGCCGGTGCAGGCGATGTCGAAAATGGCTTTGCGGTCAACGTTGTTATCCGGCAGTTGTTCGGGGTTGCGGAACGTCAAACTGACGATTTTGCTTTTCTGCGGCAGGACGGCGTTCAGGAAGTCGATGAGCAAGTCCTTGTTTGCCTCTTCGCCGAACAATTTCTTGAACCCGAAATCGGTATAGGGATTGATATAACGCGCAACTTTGTCATTCATGGCAGATTTTCTTTTATATGCATAGAATAGTATTATTTTACCAGATTGGGATAGGAAAAAACGGGGAGAGTTTGCAGACGGCAGACGGCAGACCGCAACAAGAAAGGGGGAAAGATTAGAGGTATCTTTCTTCTGCAAACTGCCGTCTGCGGTCTGCAATCTCTTCCCTGCCGTCTCTCTAATTGCCAATTATTCCCCTCCTTCCTGCACAACCCGCTCTTGCCGAAAAGTGCGGGAAAACCTACAATCCGCACCGGTACATCGCCGCCGTTATGGAAAACAAACGCAAAACAATCCCGATCAGAGAAGGACTCGCACCGGATCAGAACGATCAAATGATCAATCAATTTCCCGATGCCGTTGCCTTTACGGAAATAACAGACGACGAAAATGATTTTTCCGAACAGAGAGAAATCTTTTCTTTCGATTCTCTGCGGAATGCGTTTGCGGCAATCCGTAAAACCGAAACAGAATTGGCAGAAACGATAACCGGAATCGGCGGAACTGCCGGACAAGAACCGGAATACGCCGAACAGCCGGACTACGAATGGAACGAAACGGCAGCGGAATCCGAAGAATCTGCCCATGACGAATCCGGCAGCGTGTCCGGCACTGAACCGATGCCGGATACCGGTCTTCGGACGGTTGTGGAAGCGGTTCTTTTTGTGGGAAATAAAGAAAATAAGCCCGTTTTGCCCGAACAAATCGCCGAAAAACTACGGAATGTTTCCGCTGAAGAAGTTGTGCAGGAAATGATTCTTCTGAATGAGCATTACCGGCAGCAGGGTCGTCCGCTGGTGATTGTGCCGGAGAAAAATGCTTACCGGATGACGCTGCGTCCCGAATTTTTTTCAATTCGGACGAATTTTTACGGCACCGCCCGCGAAGTCCGCTTGTCGCAGGCGGCAGTGGATACGCTGGCGATCGTGGCGTACCGGCAGCCGGTCACGGCGGAAGAAATACAGAAAATCCGGCGGCAGCCGGCAGCGGCAGTATTGAATCAACTTGTCCGGCGGGGATTGCTCCAAGTGAGTTGGAAAAGCGAAGAAAAGAAAAAAACCGCCGTTTACCGCACGGCATCTCGCTTTTTGGAACTGCTTCGGATACAATCTCTGGGCGATCTTCCGCAAGCGGGAGACGTTTAGAGTATGTTTTTCAGAACGCTGTTGGTTCTCCCGATTCACTGATGACCGCATTTCAATTTAAGCAGCACAGCACCCTGCCGGGGTTCGGTCTGACCTTCGGACTGACGCTGTCGTATCTCGGACTTCTCGTATTATTGCCGCTGACGCTGTTGTTCGTCTGCACGGTCTCCATGAGTTGGGAAGATTTTCGGGAAACGGTCTTTTCGCCGCAAGTTGTTGCGGCTTATAAACTCTCTTTCCGCACGGCTCTGATTGCCGCCGCCGTCAATGCGGTTTTCGGCTTTATTGCCGCTTGGACGCTCGTCCGCTACCGTTTCCCCGGCAAACGGATCGTTGATTCGCTCATCGACATTCCGTTTGCTATGCCGACGGCAATATCGGGAATTGCCCTGACCACGCTTTGTTCCAAAAAGGGCTGGGTCGGTTCGTTTTTCACTCCGTTCGGCATGAAAATATCTTTTACGGAAGCCGGAATTATTGTTGCTTTAATTTTTATCGGTCTGCCGTTTGTTGTCCGTACATTGCAGCCCGCTTTGGAAGACCTTGATAAAGAGGTTGAGGAAGCATCGGCATCATTGGGGGCGACGCGTTTTCAGACATTTTGCCGTGTGATTTTTCCGGCGGTGTTTCCGGCTTGGGCAACCGGTTTTACGCTGGCACTTGCCCGTGCATTGGGCGAATACGGTTCGGTTGTTTTTATTTCCGGCAACCGCCCGATGCAAACGGAAATTGCGCCGCTGCTGATTGTTTCGCAGATTGAACGTTTTCACACTGAAGCGGCGGCGGCGATTGCCGTTGTGATGCTTTCTGCATCCTTTCTGCTGATGCTGCTCATTAACATGATTCAATGGTACGCCCGCAAAAGATTTCATTAGGCGTGTTTGCATTATGTGTTTTGGACAACCCGATTTTTTTCGGCAGGAAAAACAAATCGGCACGCGGGAAAAAATGCTTAATCAAGAGGTCTTTTTCGGAGAATGACGGCTTTCAGTATTTTGCCTATTTTTTGTAATCGGAAAAGTCGTTTTTTCCGATATAAAACAGCGGTACACTTTTTTCCGCAACAAAAACGGCAAAACCGAAATGACAAAAAAAATGACAATGGCAGAAAACGGAATACGGCACCGATTGTTTCAGCAAATGGCACTTCGGCTGATTGCCGCCGCAACCCTTTTGTTATCAGTACCGGCAGCCGCATTGACCACTATTTCGGCTGCGGAAATTTGTCTGAAACCGGGACTCCTTCGCTGCGGAAATACCCTGGTGACGCTGGCGGACATTGCGGATGTCCGTCCGGCAGAAAACAGCAGCGAAGACCGCGGAGACACCGAAAAACTCTGCCGAACTGTGTTGTTTCCGGCACCGCCGGAAGACCGAACCATCGACGTTTGGGAACTCCGCAGTTTATTGACGCAACTCGGTGTCCGTACGCTGCATCATACATTCTCCGGTGCAGAAAAAATAACGGTTGCCGGACGGCAACTTGCCGGAACCCAAGCCGCCGGCAGCCGTTTGGACACAAAAATTCAAAACGAAAACAGCCGGAATGAAAACAATCCCGAAGGTCTTTTCGTGGTGCAAGCCCGGCATCTTACTCCTTCGGGGCGAGTCAAAACGGCAAAAACAGAGACCGGAAACATATTGACCGCCGGTTCTTTGCCTGTTTCGTCAGCGGCGGAACCGGTTTCCGCCGTCAAGGATAATTTTGCACGGACACTTGAAAACCAGATTGTTCAGGCATTGAACATTTATTTGAATTTCACGAACAAAATGGAACGCACTTGGGATATTTCGCTGAAACTTTCCCCGGAGCAACTCCAATTTTTCGCTTCGGGAGGGCAAATTGCCGAAATTACCGGCGGTTCTTTTCCTTTTACCGGCGTACAGCAGTTTCAAATTCGGATGCAGACCAGCGCAGCGGTAACGGTTGAAGCCGCTGTCACCATTCCTGCGGAAGCCGTAATTGTCAGGCGGACACTGCCGAAGGGACACATCATTACCGAAAGCGATGTTGTTTTGCAGCGAATCGATCACAAAAATCACCGAACCGATTCCGGCGGCGATCAGAACGGACGCGAAAACCTTTTCGCCGATGTTCGAAGCGTTATCGGCAAAGAAACCGTAAAAACGGTTCGGGAATTAAACCTTCTGACTGCCGATGCGGTTCGGGTACCTTATTGGGTTCGCAAGGGGGAAATTGTCACTGTCCGGGCGGCATCGAACGGGATTAGCGTCCGTACTGAGGCAACGGCATTGCAGGACGGAGCCGAAAATGATGTGATTTCGGTAGCGAGAATTGACGGTTCTCCTGCTGTGAAGGGAAAAAAGAAGAAAGAAGAACCCGTAACCTATCTTGCCAGAGTTTGCTCCCCCAAGACCGTTGAAGTTTTTGTCAAATAAACGTTCACGGCTTTCCGCTGTTGACAATTCTCTTGTTTCAGGGCATTCTATCCATATAGAGACGATTTCTCTGAACTATTCACGTCCCAAACATTATGTACACGAAAGAATCGGAAAAGCGGTCATGACCGCAATGCGCAACACAACAACGAGCGGAAAACATCTGTTCCCCGCTTCCGCCGCCGACATTGAAAGTCAAAATTGACCGCCCAAAGTCCGTGCCGTATAAACGGCTCGTGATCAATGCTTCGTTTGCCGCACCCGGTAATTCGTCCACATCCGCTGCAACCGCCGTGCTGACGTTCTTATGATTCACATCAATGAATAGTGCATAACCCGTTTTGTTTTTGTCCTTCGTTTGATAAAATGCTATAATGAATCCTCACGCGTCAATTCATGGAGGAGACAAAATGGCACAAGCCTATTCAATGGACTTGCAGACAAGTGTCATGAACGACATTCACAGCGGCTGCTCCTAAACAAAAACAGCAAGAATTACAAGACAGCAGACGGCAGAAATAATTGATAATGGAGAATTGATAATTGAAAATTAGAAAATGAGCGGGCATTCGCCTGCCGTTGTTTTGTTATTTTTTAACAGGATTTTCAGGATTCACATGATTTTACAGGATGATGTTTTCATTTCTATTTCTAATTATCAATTTTTCATTATCAATTGTCAATTAAATACTGCCCGTCCGGCAAGGACTCCTGTTTTATCCTGAAAATCCTGTTAAAAATTTCTTTTTCTTTCTGCGGTCTGCCGTCTGCAATCTGCCGTCTGTCTCGGCAGGGGCACGAAAAAAATGTAATTTTTACAAGAATTTCTTAACGCGGGGCATCGGGAATGCCGAAAACACCTTTACGCAGGGTTTTTTCCACAGTGGAAACTACCGCTTGCACCATATACTATGGAAAAGGAAAGGAACATTATGAGAAAGTCCTTGACAAATCTTTCTTCGACCGCCCAAGCCGAAAAAAGACCAAATGAGAAATTGGGCGCAATAGGGGGGGGG
>JAIRPZ010000293.1 GCA_031256755.1 Planctomycetaceae bacterium | reverse complement strand
CGTCGGGCGGAAAGTCGGGTATAATTTCGCCGTTGTGGTTTGGGCACATAGCTCAGTTTGGTTAGAGCGCAGCCCTGATAAGGCTGAGGTCGATGGTTCGAATCCATCTGTGCCCATTTAAACCGGTATCTTGTCTTTGCCATTTTCGGTGTTATCCACACCCCTACCCGAATCAGCGACACCCAGACCGCTTTCTCCGCTGGAGCAGTCGTATTTTCTGCCTCTCCTTTCTTGCCCGGCAGTAATATCAAACGGCACGTCCCCGTTCATGTATCAAAATCTATACTCAACCAAAATAAAAGAGGTTATCTTCATTGCAGTTTTTCTGACGGGCAATGATGATTGACGATGATTTACAGGCATGATGGTGAATGAAAAAACGGCTTTATCTGAAAACGGCAGACCGAAACACGATAGATAAAAACGGAAATAACGCACAAAACGGAACATGCCAAGGTATTCCTGTTGCGCCCGCAACAATAGGCAAGGATATAATATATGCCAGCGTGCAGCCAACGACCAGTGGAATGGTCAATTTTTTAACTTTATTTAACATAATAAATTATCATTGATGTCATTGTAAACGATTTCCTGACATTTGCAAACATCAAGACGTTATCGGCTTTGTTGCGAGTCCAGTTTTCGGCAAGGACGGTTTTCGTATCATTGACCCGGTTGTCAATTTTATCGAAATCCCGCGCTGCGCAGGCGGCTGCTGCTTGTTTTTTTATTCGTTTGAATTAAAATAACAAAATATATTGTTCTTTTGCCGCATGGAGAATCAATGATGTCCGGTATTAAAGTTTCACGCCGTCAGTTTTTACAAAGCAGTTTCGGTACGGCTGCGGCTGTCGCATCGCCGCTCGTTTTGCCGTCTGGCATTTTCGGCAAAGACGGTCAAACAGCCCCAAGCAGCCGAATCACACTCGCCATCATCGGTGCCGGCGGACGCGGTATGCACGACCTCCGGCGAATGCTGCGGCAGCCCGACGTGCAATTTCTCGCCGTTTGCGATGTCATCAAAGAACGCCGCATCCGAGCCAAAAATTGGATAGAAAAAAATTATGCCGTGCAAAATTGCGGGATGTACCGGGATTTCCGCGATGTTCTCGACCGGAAAGATATTGATACAGTCTTGATCGCCACCGGCGATCATTGGCACGCCCACGCATCAATTTACGCCGCCCAAGCCGGAAAAGATGTCTATTCAGAAAAGCCATGCGCCATGACCATTGACCTCTGCCGGACTCTCGCCGCAACCATGAAACGGTACGGCACCGTTTTTCAAGCCGGTACCCAGCGGCGGAGTTTGAGCAATTTTAAGTGTGCCGTTGATCTCGCCCGAAACGGAAAACTCGGCAAACTGAAAGAAGTGCATGCCGCCATTTACTACTTGAGCGTCCGCCGCGACTGGCTGCCTGCCGAACCGCTGCCGGATCGGGAAGAAATCGACTGGGATATGTGGCTCGGTCCGTCGCCATGGCGACCGTACAACAGTGCCTACTGCCGCGGGCAATGGCGGGGACATTACGATTTCGATTCCGGTGCAAAGCACCACGATTGGGGGGCGCATACGGTTGACCTTTGTCAGTGGGCAAACAATGCGGACGGTTCTGCACCGGTCAAATACCGGGCGGAAGGACATAATCTTTTTGCCGTCTATGCAAACGGCGTAAAATTAGTGATGCGTCCCGGCGGCTGGATGGGATTGGGCAACTGCGCTGTCCGGTTTGAAGGCGAAAACGGCTGGGTGGAAACCGGCGACAGCGGACGGATAGCGGTTTCGCCCGATTCTCTCCGCCGGGAACTGGTTCTTGATCCGGCAATTTACGGCGGCAAGGACGGCGGCACCCATGGCGAAGACCCGTTTCCGCATATCCGCAATTTCTTCGATTGCGTGAAGACACGGGAACAGCCGGTCTGCAACGCCGACGTAACCGCCAGTACGCATATTGCCTGTCACGCCTCTGCATTATCATGGATGCTCAAACGGGAATTAAAATTTGATCCGAAAACGGACTCCTTTACCGGCGATGAGCAAGCGAACCGGCTGCGGACAAGAGCATGGCGGGAACCATGGAGCGTGTGAAACAGCGATTAAATCGTGCCGTCATCGCCGGAGCAAATCGTTCCGGCAGGTAGGGACACGATACGGCAAATGAGACATCTTGTTATGTGGAAGATTTACGCCTTATTATCTGCACTGTTTGCAGCGTTGACGGCAATTTTTGCCAAAACCGGCATTCAGGGGATTGATTCCAATCTGGCAACGGGTATCCGAACCGTTGTGATTCTCATTCTGATTTGGGGCATCGTCTTCGCTACCGTACCGCTTGCTGATGTGAAAATGCTGACACCGAAAAACTGGATATTTTTGATTTTGTCCGGTGCGGCAACGGGGTTTTCATGGCTTTTTTATTTCAAAGCGATTCAACTCGGTTCTGTTTCCCGTGTTGCACCGCTCGATAAATTGAGTATCGTTCTCACCGTTATTTTATCCTTTCTTATTCTCGGCGAAACCGTTTCATGGCAGGTCATTCTCGGTGTGTCTCTCATCGCTGCCGGTACGCTTTGCATGCTCTGGAAATAACCTTGACCGGTTTGACCGCAATCCCTACAATCCGCTGCGGTCTTGCTATCAACTCCCATTCAACATCTATGAGACGGCTCGGCATTTTGCTGTTTTTCGTCCTGCCGGTCGCCGTTTGCGCACAAACGTTTGACCCTTTTGCACAGGATGCCGGCGCGTCCGCCATCCGTAAAACGCCGACGCTTTCCGAAACGTTTCTCGGCTTTGAACATCAGGCACAAAACAGTATCTTTGCCGATAGCGATGATTGGTATCAACAGGAGAATCCGCAAAATGACGGAACAGTGATACTGTCTGAACGATTACCGCCGCCGTCAACATTCCGCAACACATTGACGTTTTCTGAAGCCTTTCTCCGATTCGGGAACAAAGAAGTTGACCGCGTTTTTACCGACTTCGGCAATTTGTATCAAAAAAACAATCTTAAAAATTACGGCGTTGCACTGCTCGGTGCCGGATTGATGGCGAATACAAGAGCGGACGGCGATTTTCAGGAATGGTACGGCAAACGTGTCCGGTGCAATTTTACCAAAGAACTCAAAGAATTTTCCAAAATATTCGGCGAAGGAAAATACTTTATTCCGGTCACAATCGCATCGGCATTCACGTACCGGTTTTTACAGGAAAAATACCGATATGACAGCCGCCGTGACAGACCGTATCTTTTTTTGGAATTGACGGACAGAAGCATGCGCGGTTATTTTGTCGGTTTTCCGGCACTTCTTGCGGTGCAACTGGCAACCGGCGGCGACCGCCCGGAAAGCGGTTCGTCATACTGGCATCCTTTTCAGAATGACCATGGAGCAAGCGGTCACGCTTTCATCGGGGCGATCCCGTTCATCACGGCCGCTCAAATGACGGATCGTCCCTGCCTGAAAGGGCTTTACTATACGTTATCAACGTTTCCGGCGTGGAGCCGTGTCAATGACGATGCTCATTATTTATCGCAGGTACTGCTCGGCTGGTACTTGGCGTATCTGTCGGCGCGGTCGGTGGCCGCAACTGAAGGAGTCAAATTGCCGCGCGGCTTGACCATTTTTCCTGTTACAGAAAAGAACGCTGTCGGAATCGGCTTGTATTATCAGCGGTGATTTTTGTTCCTGCACTGTTTTTCTGAAACGGTAATGATCTGCCGGATTATTATATTTGTTTCAACTGAAAGTATTGATTGACGGCAAACGGTGTGAAAATGATCAGCGGCAGCCATGATCCGAGAACCGGCATATTGTAGTTGATGCCGATGAACCGGCATGTATAGCATACAAGCATAAATCCGAACAAAATCAGACAGATTTGACCCATGGACTTAAAAACATTTTTGTTACCGTAAAACAGCAGCGGAAATGCGAGAAAGAACAGCGTAATGTCTAAAAACGGCTGTATCAGCCGCGAATGAATGGTGGCATGAATAGAAGTTCCGGCATCTAAACTCTTATTGTTGGCAGCCGACAGAAGCGTTAATACCGAAGCATACTTCCACGCATCGACCGATGCTAAACTTTCAAACGGAACATTGCTGACGACAAAACATTGATCCGGCTTCAACCAGTCCGGTGCATCCGGCGGTGTGATGAGAATCGGTTTGCCGTCAAACATAACGGACGGGGATTTTGTGATTTCTTTATTCCGTACATCGGTGAGGAGATAGCCTGCCGGATGTTGTTTTGTTGCAGGCTGCTGGTATCCGTTCTCGGCAAGAATCCGCACCGGCTGTTTGACTGCGGGACTGGACAGGTTGAAATCCGGTTCGGAAATACGTCTTTCCCGGCGGAATACCCGCTGACCGAGAATACGGGTACCGGTCTCGTTATCGAGTGTCACGTTAAACAGCGTACCTTTGTCTTCTGCATAATCGGCAGGTGTCATCGTGATCCGGTCTTGTACTGCCGGCAGAACAAATTCCTGCATTAAAAAAAATGCGGCACTTACGCAAATGACTGACCAAATAAGCGGCTGTATGATTCGCAGAGTCGGGACACCTGCGGCTTGAATCGGAATAATTTCATTATTCCGTATCAGCACTGCCGCGGTGACCATTGCGGAGCCGAGCATCAATGCGGAGCCGAGCAGTAAAGTCAGCGGAAGGGATTTGAAAAAATAGTACAAAAACAACACTTTCGGCAGATTACCGGCGGCTTTACCGGCTGAACTTAATGCGTCAAAATTGGTGAACAAATCAAAGACGACAAAGATACCGATGAAACAAATGTTCCAGCAGATAAAATTGAAAAGAAAAGTCCGCAAAATATACCGGTCTAATATCGTCATTGCGGGGATATGTTAAAAAAAAGTGCTGCCTGATGCAAGAGGACTTTCCGCAGGTCAATTCGTACGGTGAAACCCATGTTGTCGGTCCCCTCCGGCAGTTTTTTTCCTGCCGGTATTTTGTATTTTCCTGCACCAAATAAATAAACAACTAACGGCGATGATTGAGCAACGCCGTTTGCCGGCAGGCGAACCAGATGAGCCATAACGTCAAAAATAACGTCAGCGAAACGGCTGCCGCTGAAGAAGGCGGTTTCGGCATGACCGGCTTCGGATGCCAAACCGGTTCTCGTCCGATCAGCAGCGGCGCATAGTGCGGCTGCTTTTTCGTTTCAAAAATCCAAAGTTTATACGGTACCGCCGCAACCGTTATCTGTTCTGCAAAATCCGGCGAATCGCCCGGCTGCAATCCGTCCGGCAATGACCGGACACAAACAACTATCGGATTTCCCTGCGATTCCGCCGTGAACAGATAAATCTGATAATAAAAATCAATGCCGAAAAGCCATTGCACTTCATCGTCCGTAACCGCTGTCCTGATAATCCGTTTCGCAGTGCCATGCAGCAACACCGCCTTGCCCCGCGTTTCACGCGGGTTATTAAACAATTCCGTAACAGAAACCGGTGATTCGGCTTGCTGCCGCTTTGCTTCCTGTTCCAGTCGTCCGGCAGGCATCGCGGAAACCGCCCGGAGCAAACCGTAAAACGGTTCACTGTCAAACTCCGTCAACTTGAAAGCCCGGCGGTTGGACTCCGCATCATGCTGATCCCGCTCGGTTACACGATAAACCGGCACGCGATCAAAGGCGGCGGCATCGAAACCAATCCTGCCGAGCCAAGTGTTCGGAAACCACTGCATCGCAGGAGCCGCAAAAATAGGAACGTTTTGGTACGTTTTCAGATAAACTCCTGCGGCCGCTGTTGATTCACGCATCGGCTGTCCTACAGACCATCCGTTAGGAATGACCGGCGTAAAAATGACCGCCTCGCGGTAGCCGGTCTCACGGTGATCCGGCAATATCAGTTTAACCCGATAGACCGTCCCGAATTTTGTTACAAAAACGGCTGTGCCTTTCAAAGAGGTTCCATTTTTTTGCAGAAAACTTTTCGGTACTGTGCGTGCAAGCCTTTCCGTCCATTGACAGAGAGAGTCAATGTGTTCCTCCGGCGGGATATTTCCGTTGAAAAGCCGCTGCCGCCCGGTTTCGTCAAGTTCCAAACCGGATTCCAAAATCTCCCGAAAGACATCCCGGCAGACAGCAATTTCTTCACCGCCGCCTGCCGGAACCATAAGCAAGAAAACAATAAGCCGAAGAACGAGAATACGCATGATCCCCGCTTTTACTTAAAACAACTGCTGGGTATGTGCTGAATTCTGGCGTTCACGCAGCATTTTCCGGTCCGACGACCAAGACGGCGAGTCGACCTGACGGTGATACAGATCGTTGTCGCCTGCTGATTGGTTCAGCCGCAAAGAACCGCCGAGGTCTTTTGCATACCCGCGAAGCATACTTGAATTGCTCATAAAAATTTTCTGTGCGCCGGAAACATCGCCGCTGTCGCGGAGTTTGATCGCCCGTTCCGTTTCCGCATTGGCCAGCAATTCAACGTAGTCCTCCATCACCGGTTTGTTGACCGATTCCTTCACCTGCGATTCCGAATCGGAAAATCTCACATCCGCCTTGCTGCTCAAATGGTCCATGTCTTTCGTTTCCATGTTGAGATATTTCAATGCGGCTTTCGCCAATTCGATCTTTTTTCCGTCTTCCGTTGCGGGAACTTCAACTTCCAGCATCACAAACCGTTCATGCCTGCTGTACAGTTGATTCCATCCGAAGGTGACGGTTTGTCCTTTGATGTCTACGTTTTCTGTCATATTCAAAGCCCGGACGGGACGGACATTATCCGGCAGTGTGACTGTGCAGGCCACATCCTGCGCAACAACCGACAAAGCCGAATTAAATTCTTTCTGGAAGATGTCGGCAAGTTTATCGGCTCCTTCAATGAATTTGTGATTGCCGTCACTTGCCAATGCCAATTTTGCCATCAAGTCCTCGTTATAGCCGTCGCCAAGACCGAAGGTGGAAACGGTAATGCCTCTGCCGGCAATGGCTTTACCGAGTTTCGCAATCTCTTCCGAGGAACTGGGACCCACATTGGCTTGTCCGTCGCTCAACAAAACGATCCGGTTGACGTATTCCTTTTCAAGGAATTTTTTGACTTCTTCGCCGCCTTTTTTGATTCCGTCATAGAGAGCGGTACTGCCGCCGGCTTTGATAGATTTAATGGCTTGTTCGACTTTTGACCGGTCGGTTAATTTGGTGGCGGGAACGACCACATTGACTGAATCGTCGAATGTGACCAGCGAAACAATGTCGCGGGAATCGAGGCATTGCAACGCTTGAATTGCGGCTTCTTTGGCGCGTTCCATTTTTGCACCGGACATTGAGCCGGAGCGGTCAATGACGATCGCAACATTCAGCGGTGACCGTTCTTTTTCCGATTTGAGTTCAAATCCTTTGACTCCGACTTTCAGTCCGACGGTTTGCTTTTTACCGGCAAGCAGAACCGGTTTTGCAGCGGTCAACTGAAACTCGCATTGTTTGGCACTGAGCAGTGAAACACTGCCGAACAGAAACAGCATCGTAAAGGCGATAGTGTTTTTCATGATAAACCTCCCGTGAAAGATGTGTGTAGAATACGGATTGCCGCAAGATACGGCAACTTCTGCCGTATCTTACACAAATGATTTTCTGTTGTCAACCCCGTACATAACGGAATCAATTTGCCGGCAACATCGTAACCATTCGGCTCTTGCCGGAACAGAAGGAATTCGGTATATTTGTCCATTGTGTACAGGAATGTTTTCCCATATTCCGACCGTACAGATTCATCCGTACAAAATCAGGAGACAATCATGAAACACGTATATTCCGTTTTACTGGCGTTTTTGCTGCCGGCGGCAACGTTTGCCGAAGAAGGACTGCTCGGACATTGGACTTTCGATGACGATCCAGCCGGTAAAATCCGCAACGCCGCAAATCCGCAATTCGATGCCGAAACCGCACAGGACTTGCCCCGAACCAAAGGCGTTCACGGAAATGCCGCCGAACTCAACGGCAAACACGCCCTGAAAGTACCCGCAAATATTCTGCCGTCCGGTATCAAAGAATTAACCTTTTCCGCCTGGGTACTGCCGAAACACCTCAACGGTTACATCCAAATTCTACGCAAAGAAGATGTCGGCAGGAATTCACGCCGTCAGGGAGGCGAAAACCGTCTGCTCTTCGGCTTTCAGGAAAACGGACGCTTTTTAACACTCGGTCTCAATTGCGGCGGCAATTATGCAGAATGTGATGCCGTCATCATCCCCGAAGAAATTTTAGACGGACAATGGCATTTCGTTGCCGGGACTTTTGACGGACAAACAATGCGGGTTTATCTCGACGGAGAAGAAATCGGTTCGAGAAAACGGCAAGGTCTGTTGTCAACCGGTGCCGATTACCGCCCCCTGATACGAAGCCGCGATGATCTCGTCAACGGACGCATCACCGGCAACTTTCTTTCCGTTGACGAAGCCCTGCAACAGGCAACCGTGAACGATCCGCTTTTCATCGGCTCTCTTAAAGGCGAAAGCGAATTTTTTGAAGGCAAACTGGACGATGTCAAATTTTACAGCAAAGCGTTAAATGCCGGCGAAATCAAATCCGCTTTCGCTGCCGCCGGAAGCAAAATACCGGCACATGCGAAATCACTTGTACCGCAGTCTTGTTACGTCAAAGCCGATACGTTCACGAATACGCTGTTGGAAACGGCAAAAAGAATGATTCCGCGTCAAAAAACAGAACCGGTGACAATGGCTGCATTGCACCGGATGATTCTGCGCGATTTTCCGGCAGAAACCAGCGATTACATTGCCAAAATGAACCGCTCGCCGGTCGAAACGATGACGTGGAGTACCGGGAAACTTCTGGAACGCGGAAAGCAACTCGCCGTACAGTATACCGAATATATGCCGCAGACCGATATGCAGTGGAAAGTCCAGACCGATCAGGATCGGGCAAAATGGAACCGGGTCAAAGACCTGTTTGCTTCATTCAAACAAGCCGAAGAAAAACCGGAATCGGCTGATCCGATAAAATTGTTTGAAGTCATTCTCGATATGGAAAATACGGTCGAAGACCGCCCTCGCGATTCCGAAAGCGTTGCCGGTTATGTCGTGCCGCAAACGCCCGAAGTCAAAGACCGCTCGCCGGAAGAAGCACAGCAGATCATTGAAGCGGACTGGCTTTTCCAATGCGATAACAAACCGACCGTTGACCGTGCCAAACAGGAAATCAACTGGGCAAAAGCATTAGCCGGACGGATCAGCAAACAATATCCCGGAAAAGTTGATTTCGGCAGTGAACTCAAGCAACTCGCTGAATTAGAAACCAAAGCAAACGGCAGAAACGGCGGTGAAGAAGACCGCGAACTCTATTTTGCCGTCCGCAAAGTGAAACGGGAAATCACGTTTAAGAATCCGGTGCTTGATTTCGATTCGATTTTGTACGTTGACGGGCCGCTGCCGGGCGGCAGCGAGCGGGATCACGAAACACGGCATCAACTCGGTTATATGGCGGTGCCGGGCGGACGATTAATGACGCTGAAAGGTCTCAAACCGGACGGACATCAGATAAAACTGATGCCGCAGACGTTATCCGATAACACCGTGCTGCACGGATCGTTTTGGAGACCGGATGTGTCTTACGACGGCAAACGGGTTCTCGCCAGTTTCAAACCGCATAATGAGAAAACGTTCCACCTTTACGAAATCGACTTGGAACGGGGTTTGCAGCAGCGCGGCGGGAATCTCAAGGATGATTATATCCGGCAACTCACTGCCGGTATTTTCGATGACCTCGATCCGGTGTATCTGCCCGACGGACGAAACATTATGTTTTTAACCACACGCGGGCATATTTACGTGCGCTGTATGCCGCCGACCAATGCGATGGTGATGGCAAGAATGCCGCTGGATACAAAACCGGGGGACAAAAATCTGTATATCATTTCCCGGAACGGCGAACCGGAATATACGCCGTCCGTGATGAATGACGGACGCGTCATTTATACGCGGTGGGAATATACCGATAAACCGCTCTGGCGGTGTCAGTCCCTTTGGACAATGAACAGCGACGGCACACAGGTTCAGACATTTTGGGGAAATCAGTCCGTTTGGCCCGATTTGCTGAAAGATGCGCGTGCCATACCGGGCAGCGAGCGGATTATGTTCACCGGTTCAGCCCATCATAACTGGTATTCCGGCAGCGTGGGCATGATTGATCCGGGCAAAGGATTCAATTTCCCTGACGGTTTGACAAAGGTGACGCAGGAAGTCGGCTGGCCCGAATGCGGCAACGGTCCGACAGACCCGAAAGAATCGGCATCGTATCACACGGCAGGACAGTATCGTGCGTATTATTCGCCGTATCCTCTTTCGGAAACGGACTTTTTGGTTTCCGCCAACCGGGGCAAATGGGTGCTGCTTTTTATGGACACGGACGGCAACCGCGAGTTGGTGTTTGAAGGGAATCATCATATTTTCGATGCACAGCCGATTCGTCCCCGACCGGTTCCGCCGGTGGCCGCGGATCGGGTGAGTTGGCCCTCGTGGGAAGAACGGAACAATCCGGGAACCGGCACGATTTACAGCAATAATGTGTACGAAAATGCGCCGCCGGAACTGAAAGGCAAGGCAAAGTATTTGCGGATTTGGTCGATTGAACACAAAACCTATACGTACTGGACGAAGCGGACACTCGTTTCGTCCGGACCGGAGATTTCCGTCAATCAGTCGGAAGGCATCAAAAAAATTATCGGCACGGTACCGGTGGAAGAGGACGGCAGTGTGAGTTTCACGGCACCGACCGGCATTGCGCTGCATTTCCAATTGCTGGACGAAAACGGTTTGGCATTGCAAACGATGAAAAGTTTTACCGGAGTGCTGCCGGGCGAAACGCGCGGCTGTCTGGGCTGTCACGAATCGATGACCCGGACACCGGTGACGGCACAAACCGGTAAGGCATTGAAACGTCCGCCGTCCGACATTCAGCCGGTGGCGTGGGAAGACATCACGGTCGGTTATGAGCGGTATGTTCAGCCGGTGCTGGATAAATACTGCGGCAAATGCCATCAAGACCCGAAACATGATGCGTTCAAAAAATTTAACGCGACTCTCCGTCCCGGTTTTCTTGGTTTCAAAGAGCCGTATTTGACGCTGATGGGAACGCCGTCTTGGGGAACCCGCTACCGTGAAATGCCGCGTGGAAAGGAGATCGGCGGCTACGGCTGGGCGGATACGATTCTGGTGGAATCGTTTGATCAGCGTGATCCGGCGGCGTATGCGACTTATCCGGCGATGACGCGGTTATCCTACAAAAGCCGGCTGGTGAAACGAATGATGAGCGGCGAACACCACGGCGTAAAAGTGACCGGCAATGATTTGCTCCGGGTGATTTTGTGGGTTGATGCGATGGGACCGTATTACGGAGCGGAAGAGGTTCGCTGTATGGAAGACCCGATTTTCCAAGGGGTGAACTGGATTTCGCAGCGTCCGCGTGTGATGACGGCACCGATTGTTCAGCGTCCGGGACCGTTTGATCCGTTCTTTACGGATTCCGCCTATGATGCGCCGAAAAAGGAGCAGTACAATGCTTTGCCGGTCGGAGTGATGAGGAAAAAGTAAAAGTAACGGACAGGAATTATCGTGACCGCTGTTGTTTGCTGTTATTTTGCGGCGTTTGTACTGGAACTGTTCCGTTTTATCAAACAGAACCGGCTGGGCTGGATTGCGGCTTCCGCCGGTTTCATTCTGCATACGCTTTTTCTCGTACAGCAGCACGTTTTGGCTGAACGTCCTATCGGCGGAGCGCAAATGTATTTTTTGCTTTCTGCATGGGGGCTGATTGTGCTTTATTTCTTTCTTTTCCGTTTTTATCCTTCGGCTCCTTTCGGTTTTTTTCTGCTGCCTGCTGCGATGATTATGATACAGGGAAGTCTTTTAACGGCATCGGTTGTGGAGAGAACATCGCCGCCGCTCATTGCCGCACTGAAAATGAGCCACGCCGGTATGTTCTTACTGGCAACGTTATCTGCGGCTCTTTGTACTGCTGCCGGAACGATTTATCTGCTGCAAAATTATTTGTTACAAAAAAAATGGTTTAACCGGACGCAGGTGAAACTTCCTTCGCTGGAATGGTCGTATACGATTTGCCGTTTTACGTTCATTGCGGCGATGATTCTGATGATGATTGGTATGCTGATTCCTGTTCCGATGAAATTGATGCTGAACAAAACAGAATATACGGGCGGTGATCCGTTGTTTATTGGTTTGCTCTGTTTCTTTTTTTTGCTGTTTGTACCGTTTTCGTCCGACATTCCGGCGAGGATTTTGCGTTTTTCCAAATTGCGGCTTGTGACTGCGTGGACGATGATTACGGTTTTGTTTTTGACATTCCTTTTTCTGGTGGCGATATTTTCCGAACATGCTCACTGGCGTTCATAAACAAATGCCCGCCGCTCTTCAAAGCGGAAACGAAGCGATCACTTGTTTCCAAGTTGCGGCGGTTTGTTCAGGGTTTGCCGACTGCACAACGGCAGAACTGACCGCAATCCGCCGGATACCCGTTTGCAGGACATCCGTGAGACGTTCCCGTGTGATTCCGCCGATAGCAAAAGCCGGTACCGCAATTTCGGCAGCAACCTGCCGGAGCGGATCAAGACCAATGACGTGCGAAAAATATTTTGTTTCCGAATAAAAAACAGGACCGATACCGATATAATCCGCACCATCAACCGTTGCCTGCCGGGCTTGCTCAATGGAGTGCGCAGAAACACCTATCAGCATTTTGCCGGCGATCTTCCGCACAGCATCAGGCGGAAGATCGTCCTGCCCCAAATGAACGCCGTCCGCTTCCGCAAGCATGGCTAAATCGGGACGATCATTCATTATCAACAAAACGTTTTTGCCTGCGGCGGCCATGCGGTCTTTCAATATCCGGCTTCGGGAAAGCAATACCGGATCCGCAGCGGTTTTATCCCGAAGTTGAATCACATCCGCACCGCCGGCGATCAATGCGTCCGCGGTCTGGATAAACGCCGTCTCGCTGCGGCACACATCCATTAACACATAAAGCCGTGCATTCATTGAGAACGTTGCTTAAAGTAACATTTTTACCGCCAGTCATTCCCGCTGTAGCCGGTGATGATGACGTTTTTCTTCGGCATAAAAAAGGACGCAGTGATACTTGAAACTGCAAGGAACAGTAAAATCACGGCGGCAATGACTTTGATGCGGTAGGAATCTTTAACCGCCTGATAATTGTCCTGAAAATTAAAACTGAAAGTCGGTTCTTTCAATGTCTGAAAATAGAAAAACAACTGCATCGGTGCCATTTGGTCAATGGCTTCATCGGTCATATAAAGGATCAGCCCTTCGGATTGGGGAATCGGAGTCGAATTCTGATAGAGTTCTTTTCCGCTGCCGAAAGAAAACGTGACCCGCTTGTCCATAACCTGACGCGGATGCGGTGTTGTCAGGCAAAGATAAACGCAGAAAGCGGCAGACGGAATCAAAAGGACAATCCCGATAATGAAAAATGTTTTGCGTAAAATGCCGGTTTGTTCCTGCGGCGTGCGTTCTGATGAGGCGGCGGAACCGGCGTGCGGCAACTCCTTGATGTGCCGCATTGTCGGAGCGGTCTGTGTTTTTCCGCAAGAACAAACAACGGACTGACCGGCTTGTCCCGGCACGATTTCAATGTTCCGTCCGCAATCACATGGCAAAAGGTATTTCATCTTACGATAATTGTCGCATAAACAACCGGCAAAAGCAACCCGCCGGCGGATTCGTGCCGCAAATCGATCACGCGCCGAAACAGCGGCGGAATGCTGCGGCAAATTGTTCCGGCTGTTCCATCGGCGGCAAATGTCCCGCACCGGCAATCTCAGTAAAAGTGCTGTTCCGGGCATATCGGGCAAGTTGCCGCATTTCGTCCGGCGGTGAAAACCGGTCTTCCGCACCGCAAATAACGTGTACCGGTATTTGCAACTGCCGCAGAACATCGGTTGTGTCTGTCCGTTCCGCCATTCCGAGAGCCGCTGCCGCAACGCCGTTTGTGTGTTCGGAATCAATAATTATGTTTCTCAATTCCTGAATGATTTCGGGATGCTGGGTTTGTGTTGTTTCCGCAAAAAGTTTCGGGATCATCGTTTCGGCAATGCCGGCGAGTGTGAGCGAACCGTCCCGCAGTCCGGCGGCTTGTTTGCGGCGGTTTTCGGCCATTTGCGGCATGTCTGCCGTTGTTTTTGTTCCGCAAAGCACCATTCCAGCCAGCGAATCCGCATATTTTGCGGCAAACTGCATCGTGATATATCCGCCCATTGAAAGTCCGGCAAGGATTACTTTTTCGTTTACGCCGATTTCCCGCAGCAGACCGCGGAGATCATCGGCAAAAGTTTCCATAGAGGTTGTGAGAGTTCCTTCCGGCGGCGGACTTTTCCGAAAACCGCGTAAATCGGGAACGATCACGCGGAAATCTTCGGCTAACAGTCCGCTGACGCGGTTCCACATTTGCGAGTTGAAAGGGTAACCGTGTATCAAAACGGCGGTTTGACCGCTTCCTTTCGCATCATAAAATAATGTCGGTGTTTGTTTCACCGCCGTATTATAAAGGAAAGAACGCCGTCAATAAACAAGGGGCGTATCTCCGGCGATTTGGTCTTGCCGGAAGATTCCGAAATCCGTATTCTGCAAAGAAAGGGAATTCCAGAGGGACAAAACGAAAAATGGACGGATTCGAAAAGGCAGCACTGTTTTTGAGCGGCTTGGATTTTGCAGCAGCAGACCAAGTTTTGAGCCGCCTCGATTCCGCCGCCGCACGGCAAATACGCCGAACCATGATTTCATTGAAACACATCCCTTATTCCGGTACAGAAACGGAACAACTGGACAAAGAATTTCTCCAATCCGCCGGCTGGCAGCCGGCTCCGAATGTCCGTTCCCTCCGCACACACAGCGAACACCAATTAGCAACGCCGAAACCGGCTGCAACCTATCACGCTCCGCCGCGTCAGCCGATGCGGTACGGAACCGAAGCGTTCATTCCGGTTAACCGCCCGTTTGAATTCTTGCGGCACTGGACAGCAGCCGAAATTATCGCCGCCACCGTCGGCGAACATCCGCAAACAATGGCTGTTATTTTGGCGCATCTGCCGAAATCAAAAATGAATGCGGTCTTGTCGGCACTGCCGCCCGGTTTGCAAGCAGAAATTGTGAAACGGCTGCGGACATTTGAAATGCCGGACGAAACCGTTCTCGGAGAAATTGAATCCGCTTTACAAGCCCGGCAGCAGACACGGAAAAATGCTCGTCAAAGTCATCCGCAGACGGCAGAAACGGCGGAAATCATCGAAACGTTTGAAGATTTGGAAATGCTGGATAATGCCGGACTTTCCGCACTGTTTCATGCGGTCGATCTGCGGCTCGTGATGCTGTCGCTCGTCGGCAGCGAACCGTCCTTCGTCAACCGCGTGATCCGGCGTTTTTCTCCGGCAGAAGAACAGGAAATGCGCAAATACTTAAAACAAATGCGCTGTGTTGATGCCGAAGATATTGAACAGGCAAGACAAAAGATTTTAGAAGTGTATCGTGCGGTTCATTGTGTCTGAACGCTGTGTCTGAACGTCACCCGATACCGAGAAACTGCACCGTGCCGCGGCAACCGTTTTCGAGATAACCGGAAAGCAAAATTTGGGCGGCAAGTTTATCACGGCGTTCCTTCCGTTTTTTGTTTGTCAGTTTTGCTTCCCGCAGCAAACGTTCTGCTTCAACGGAAGTGTACCGCTCATCATAGTAATCAATTTCTTTTCCGGTGACGTTTTTCAGCCATTTTCCGAAGCGGAGAACTTCTTCGGCTTTTTCGCTGACATCGCCGCTCAAATGCAGCGGCAGTCCGATGACAAACAGTGAAATCCGTTCTTCATCGGCAAATCGGCGGAAGTAGGCGGCATCTTTTTCCGGCGATTGACGGACATAAGTTTCGCAAGGACTTGCCAATATCCGGTCGGGATCGCTGACAGCGATTCCAATCCGAACCGTTCCGTAATCAATTCCGGCAATTTTGCCTTTCGGTGCCGTTTCTCCGCCGCTCATTGTGTTCATTATCGTGCATTCTGCTGCCGCGTCAACGGAGTTTTTCATACATCCCGTTTTTGATTCATTTTCGTTAACGGGGTGCGAATGTTGCGGGTTATTGATTCCAGTTTATTGATGATTTCTTTGCCCGCCGTTTGCCGGTTTTCGCTTCCCATTGTGCGATAGATTTCCGCACGCTTGCCTTTGTCAGTTGTGCGAGTTCCGTTATCAGTGTTTCCCCGCCCGCAGATAGACCCGCATACTTGCCGTCAGGGAACAAATAAATATTCGCCTGTGTTGTTTTTACAGCGGTTTTCCACGTTGCCGTATTGTAAATCAGACCGTTCTCCGTAACCGCCCAGTTGCTATCCGGCGAGAACGTGAGAGAAATGTATTCGCCGCATTCGCCGGTATCCATTGCAAGTTTTGCGGTTTTCTTCCATGTTGCCGTATTGTAAACAAGACCGTTTTCCGTAACTGCCCATTTGCTATCCGGCGAGAACGTGAGAGAAGCCCATTCTCCGCCGTCCATTTCAATTTTTGCAATGACCTTCCACGTTGCCGTATTGTAAACAGAACCGCTGGAAATAGAACCGCTGGAAAGGAACGACCAGTTAGACGCAACAGCCCGCTTGCTGTTGGGCGAGAAATACAGAAAAGCCCATTCAGGTAATGAAGAACTTGTGATTTTTGCGGTTTCTTTCCACACCGCCGTATCGTAAACCCGTCCGTTAGACGTAACGGTCTGCTTGCCGTCTGGAGAAAACCAAAGCAAATTCCGTTCATTTTCGGAAATCTCTTCGATAGTTGCGTTTTTTCCCCATGTTGCGGTATCGTAAATCTGCAACCGATGTTTTTGGTTTTCTGAACTTGACAGGGATACTGCCCATTTACCGTCGGGAGAAAAATATGGATCCTCTGCAATTCTTGCGGTTTCCTTCCACGCCATTGTATCGTAGACCCGGCCGTCAGACGCAACAGCCCGCTTGCCGTCTGGAGAAAACCAGAGAGTACCAAGATTGTATATCGAAATCCCTTCCAGTTTTGCGGTTTCTTTCCACGCCGCTGTGTCGTAAACAAGACCGTCAGACGTTACCGCCCATTTGCCGCCGGGGGCAAAAATCAGATTTCCTTCAACGGTGGCGGTTTTCTTCCATGCCGCTGTATCGTAAACCGTGACCGTCCACGCTGCGGTGTTGCCAGTCTGATCGTTATTCATCACCGCCCACTTGCTGTCGGGAGAAAAATGCCGAAAAGAACCTTCCAGTTTTGCGGTTTCTTTCCATGCCGCTGTATCGTAAACACGACCGTCAGACGTGATTGCCCATTTGCCGTCAGGAGAAACGTGATCTAATTCTCCGTTGAGGACAATCGGTGCCGTGAGAACCGGTTCCGCAGGGCTGCCGCCGAGAGGAAACAGAAAAAATACCGCTGCAAAAACAGCAGCAGCGGGAGAAAATGGATGCGTAAATCCGCAGGTTGTTTTTTTCATTTTAACGCTTGTTCGGATAAAGTTGTCAGGAATAAAAAACCAAGAGAAAACATTTTAACACAATGCCGCTTGCGGCGGGTACTGCTGCAAGCGGCAGAATTGATCGTTGAAAATTGATTATTGACAATTAAAAACGGCAAATTATACCGCTCGCAGCAGGATCGTCCCTTCCGATATTATCAATTTTAACGGCAGACAAATGTTCCCCGCACGCATTTTTTAATTGTTAATGGTCAATTTTCCATTAGTCAATTCAGATGAAATGCCCGCTTTTTTTATTTTTTCTGCTTTTTTTACCTATTTTAACTATTTTTGGCGTACAGACCCTTGTTTTTTTTTTTTTCTGTGTAAACTATCGGGGGCGTGAACGTTCACGCCGTATGGATTTTTGATCTGCAAGGATTGCATTACAGTTTTGACCCCCTTTTTTTAAGAAAGGAAACCAATTATGAAAAAGGTGCTTTTGCTCCTGATGCTCGCAGGGATCGTCCTTGCAGCCGCCCAAACCGCTTCCGCCCAAAACCGAAACCGGAAGTTCAACATCACCGAGCCGGCAGCCGCTCCGCCGAGCGAGACCGAGCATGAGAAGCGTCCGTCGGGCGGACAGAACATCGTCATTGACGGTGATTATTACTATTACTACGCCGGTGCCGGCTGCTTCCGCCGCGCTTACCTCGTTCCCGCCTGCCGGGTCGTGGAATTTGACGGCGTAGAATACGTCGCCGTGAGAGGCTGCTTCGGCAAATACGTGTACGTCCGTGCGTATCCGTATGAACCGTGCGAATAGTTTTTCCTGCCGGTCAGGCCCGAAAGGGCTTGACCGGTTTTTCCGTCTCCTTAACCCGTGAACTTAACTCTATGACCCTGATACTTACCATGAAACATAAAATTGGTCTGTTCTTGTCCGCAATCTTGTTTGCGGCCGCTGCTGTTCAAGCCGAACCCAGCCGGAAAAATGCCGCCGATGCCTTTGACAAAATGCTCGAAAAAGGCAAAATTGCCAATACCGCTGCCGCAAAAGGCACTTCAAAATTCGCTATTGCCGCACAATGCGGAAATACACAAGTCGAATCCGGCGTTAAGGTCTGGTTCGAATTAGCCGACGGCACACTTGTTGATCCGGCGAAACATAAATGGCAGCGGAAAGAAAAGTTCAAAATCTGGTTCGTTTCCGCTGTGCCGGTTTTGGTCGGTCTCTATCAAAACTATCCGCACGATCAGTTGAAATCCCGTCAGGTCTTTCCCGACAAGAAATTTCCCCGCACATTTAACGTTGTTCCTGCCGGACGGCCGCAAATGCTGCCGGTGGAATTCATCACGGACAATGACCTCGAAGACGAATTGATGTCGATGGTGCTTGTCCGCGCCGATGCGGATACGTCAATGCTTGTCGAAACGGCCGAACCGGAAGTGCTGCTTGTTCATCAGGAACATGAAAGCATTTCGATTTCCGCCGAGCGGACGGAAACGACTGTTGCGGTCATTCCCGGAACGATGAAAGGTTTTGAAGCCATGCAGAAGGCGAATGACAATATCAATGCGATGGATGACACGAAACGGGCATCTTCAAAGTTTGCGATAGTGTCCTGTGCCGGCGTGAAGCCGCGCAGCCGCACGCCGGACGAAGTTGCAACGATTGTTCTCGGTGTCGGTCCGGTGACCCAGGTGCAGTTCAAACTGCATAAGGACTAGTCCTTGCCGGGCAGACATTTAGAAAGACGGCAGATTGCAGACGGCAGACCGCAGCAATCTTTCTTCTGCCGTCTGCTATCTGCGGTCTGCAAACTAATTATCAATTTTCCATTAAAAATGATACATTCCCCGACATTCCGTTTCGTTTTTACTTTTTTTGTTTTTGCGGTGCTGACCGGTACGGCAGCGGCGCAGACCGTCCACTTCATCGGCGTTGCCGACATTCACAGCAACCTTGCCGTGTTTGTCAAAGACGACATCAGACGCATGAACGACACATTCGGCGGCGGGATCAACGCCAAACAAGTGGCGTTTCATTTGCTGAAAGATAAAGGTCAGGACATTACGCCGGACGGAGTGCTGCAACTGATTAAACGTCTGCCGAATGTGCAGCGTACCGATACGGTCGTTTTTTACTACACCGGTCACGGCGCGATGGACAACGCCAAAGGACTGTTTTACACGATTTCCGATCCGGCGCACTCGTTTCAGCAGTCGGGCAACGATTTCATAAAATACGTCAAGCCGCTGCTCAAGAAAGACGTGATTGCTGCGATTCAAGCCCATTCGCCGAAGTTGACGGTAATTATCAGCGACTGCTGTTCGATGAAAGCGAAATATGATGTGGTTGCGGCAGGGGCTTCCAAGCGTGAACCCAAGCAACTGGCAGACCCGACACTGCCGTTATTCCGGTCGCTGTTTTTCGAGCCGAGCGGGTTGGTGGATTTCACGGCGGCTCAAGACGGCGAACCGGGTTTGTGTTATCCTGCTTCTGCTGAAAACGCCGGCAAATTCGGTTCGGTTTTGACGAATTGCCTTGCGGATCAGTTGAACAGCATGAAAAATACGGCGGCGGCGTGGGAAACGTTTTTTCCGAAAGTGCAGGCGGCTTCCAAAGCGGATGCGGACAAGTATTGCGGTGAAAGAATGATTCCGAAAGCGTTCTCGCTTGGAAATACCCGCCGTACCGTTGACACAGCCCGTCCCAAACACAAATTCGGAGTCCGTGCAATGACGCGGGACGACGGCAAGGGTGTGATGGTGACGGAAGTTGTCCAAGGATTGCCCGGTGCGCTGGCAGGACTGGAACAAGGAGATGTGATTCTGGAAATTGACGGAAAAACCCTCCGTAATGAACAGGATTACTCTGATGCCGTTGATGCTGCCGGCGAAACGATGACGATGAAAATCCGCAACGCCCGCGATCATCAGACCCTTGAAGCGAAAGCCGTTTTTTCTAACCCTTAAACCTTAAACCCTTAACCCTTTTATTGATTTATGAGACAAGACACAGCACTTTACACAGCGTATACAGCATTGTTCCGTTTCCTTTTTGCGGCGGCGATGTCCGGCTTGGCAATGTCCGGCATTGCCAAGCCGGTCTCCGCTCAAATGGTCCATGTCATCACCGTTGCGGATATTCACAGCGACCTTTCGGATTTCGTTGAAGGAGATGTGTGGCGGTTTTCCGAAGTGATGACGGATGGTTTAGGCGAGAACCGCATCAATAGAGTTTATATGAGCGAAAATAATACACCGCAGAATATCCTGAATACCCTTCATCATTTGGAAAATGTCGGTGCCAATGATGCCGTTGTTTTTTATTACACCGGACACGGCGCCTGGGACAAACAGAAAGGATTGTATTACTCGATCACCAGTCCAGCCGATGCGGCACCGAATTTCCAACCGGAGCCGGAGCGGAACGGGATCATGAAAAATACCAATCTGCAAACGCGGCACCTGCTCAAATCGGACGTGGTTGAGGCGATTCAGAAGCACCGCCCGCGTTTAACGGTGGTGATCAGCGACTGTTGCAGTTCGCACGGACAGTACATTCCGTCAGAAGCGATGGCGACAGAAGGGGCAGGGGCGGAACGTATCAAGCC
>JAIRPZ010000208.1 GCA_031256755.1 Planctomycetaceae bacterium | reverse complement strand
GCAACGAAACGCTGATTTTTACGAAATGATTTTTTCGATAAGTTTTTCCTTGGGATTGAAAAATTCAGCCGGCACAGTACCGGCTTTTCGGGAAAAGATTTTACCAAAACGGAATTCCGCTGCAAGAGGGGAGAAAAAAATCAATTTCCTCGCCGCAAAAATACGGCTCACAGGTCAGTATTCGCCGGCAACTTTTTCCCCTTTTCCTGTACCGGACAGATAACTATACTGCCGGAAATGTTCCGATATTTTGCTGTTTTTCTGGTTTTCGTTTGCTCCGTACCGGTTTTTGCGCAAAACAAAATACCGCCCGGCAATCCGCGTGACCCGCTGAACCTCAAATTTTCAGCCGTTGCGAAAACCGGGGACACTCCGGGCAATCCGTATCAGGAATTCACCGGCGATGCCCGATTAAATGATATTTGTTTTATCAACCCGCAGCAGGGCTGGGCGGTCGGCGATCACGGCGTAATTCTGGCAACAACTGACGGCGGCAGCACGTGGCAGCAGCAGAATTCTCCGATTGACTGCACCCTCCGCAGTGTTCAATTTTCCGATGAATCCTTCGGCATTGCTGCCGGTGATTACTGGTTTCCCGCAACCAAACAGGGACGCGGTGTGATCCTTTCCACCCATGACGGCGGGAAAACATGGTTTCTCAATCATTCGCCGGAATTGCCGCCGATTTACCGGGTCAAAGTTTTCGATGCCATGAACATTCTCCTTGCCGGCGGTTCAACAGAGCGGTATCCCGGCGGAATCCTTTCTTCCAATGACGGCGGACAAACATGGAAACCGAAACACAGAGACTATGTCCCTTCCGGTTTTTCCGCCGCCGCCTTTTTTGATACAAAAACAGGCATCGGTATCGGAATGAACGGATGCCTTCTGCAAATTCAAGACCGTATCCTCTTTGCACAGAATTATGCTTTCGGTTTGCAGAAGATTGCCGATGTAAAAATTCGGGATGATCGCCGTGCAGCCGCCGCCGGCGAGCGCGGCTTGATCCTGACAACGGACGATCAGGGATTACACTGGAAACCGGTTCAGGGAACACTACCGGGCAACGCCGCCGGAATCGTTGATCTGCAAACGGTCGAAACAAACGGCAGCAATCTATGGGCTGCCGGCAATCCCGGCACCTGCATTTACACGTCCGGCGATGACGGAAAAACATGGAAGCCCGTTTTTACCGGTATTTCGGCGGCAATTCGGAAGATTTTTTTTACCGATCCGAACAACGGCTGGGCTGCCGGCGATCTCGGAACGATTCTTGTTACAAAAAATGGCGGACAAACATGGCAGGTTCAGCGGACAGCATCAGCGAAACTCGCTTTGCTCGGTCTGTTCGGCGAACCGGAAAACATTCCGTTTGAAGCATTCGCGTTGCTTTGTGCCGATCAGGGATTTCTGGGCGGATGCGTTATGATTTTTCGTAACAACAATAATAATGCGGATTCTTTCAGCCGCCTTCATGAAGCCGTGATCCGCACCGGTGCTTCCCTGACGGCAGAACTCGGCGGCTTTCCGCTGCTGCGGAAGGAACTGCGGACAACTTCGGAAACGTTCATCAATCATATTCAGAAACAAACAGGCGGTCATGGAATGCCGCTTCTCCGAGAACGGCTTGTTGCGGTCATCCGGCAGTATAAACCGGAAATCATTCTGACTTCCAACAGGAATTCTCCGGCTGAAGAAATTGTTTTCCGTGAAGTTCTCGAAGCCGTCAAACTCGCCGGCGATCCCGATATATTTCCGTATCAAATAACCGAACTCGGTTTGAAAACGTGGAACGTCAAAAAAGTTTATCTGACGCTGAAAAACGGAGCATTAGGCGATGTCCATCTGACAGCATCGGAACCGGCAGTCCGGTTTGCTTTGCCGCTTGAAGAAATGACGTATATTTCCCGCCGTCTTATTGATACAGAAAAGACCGCCGGTCATGCTGTTATCGGTTTTACGGAAGTATTGCTGACCGTTCCTGAAACGAAAGGGTTCTTTGCGGGGATTCCGATTCTGCCCGGCGAGGAATCCCGCCGGAAGTTAATAGGTTCATACGCCGATCTTCAAACCGATTATCAACGAAGAGCATTACAGCGGCGGAACATTTTAGGAATTTTACAAAACACCGCTGCAAGCCGCAAAACCAATATCGTTTCTCATGCGGCGGAACTAACGCGGAAACTTGATCCCGATACCGCCGTGCAAATTCTCCTTGAAACAGCGGAGCGGTTCCATGCGGACGGCAGCAGCGAAGCGGCCGAGGAAGCGTATCAGTATCTTGCCAAACAATACGGCCGGCATCCGCTTGTCCGGCAGGCCTTTCAGCGTTTAACGGACTATGCCGCATCTGATGAGATTTGTTTCCAAAGATATAAAGATAATGTAACAGAAACACGAAATAACAGGCAGCGGCTGGAAAAGGCATTGAATCTTGACATGTTTCTGAAACAAAATATACCGGATATTGCGGACACGCCTGCTCATCAATTTGCGGCGGCTTCGGTATTGCGGCGGCTGGGCTGGGAACAGGAAGCCGTCCGGTTTTACAAAACAAAAGCCGGATGGCAGTTCGATGACGTTTGGGGCGCAAGGGCAAGAGCCGAGTACCGTCTGACGGCTGTACCGAATCAATCGGAGTTGCTGATGCCTGCGCTGATTTGCACTTATGCGCCGGTGAAACCGGTCATTGACGGACGGTTCGATGAAGGACAAGAAAAAGATGTTTGGCAGAACAGTCATCTGTATTCGCTTACTCCCGAAAAACCGCGTTCACGGCTTGCTGAACGGCTGAAAGAGAACGGCGAAAAAAACATTGATCGGCGGATCGGCGTTGTCCGGGAAAAAGAACGGCAAGCCGCATCAAAGAATTTCGGTACGCAGGCGATGTTTTTGTACGATAATGAATTTTTGTATATCGGTTTCCGCTGTCCGAAAGTTGCCGGTTTTACTTATCCTCTGGTTGCCGGCAAACAGCGTTCCCGTGATGCGGATTTGACCGATCAGGATCGGATCGAAATCCTGATCGACACGGATCGGGACTACTCTTCGTATTATTCCCTGACCATTGATTCCCGCGGCTGGGTGTCGGCGGAGTGCGGCGGCAGCCGGTGCAAAGATTTGACTTGGAACACCGCACGATATGACGGCAAGGATGCGTGGTATATTGAAGCGGCCATTCCGTTTTCGGTATTAACGGATCGCCCGCCGCTTCCAAACACGGTCTGGTCGGCGGCGGTACGGCGGATCGTACCGGGTATCGGTATCGAATGCTGGAATGCCGAAAATTCGTTTGACCTGACCGAAGGATTCGGATGGCTTGTTTTTCCGTAACAACCGGCAATCTGTTTCCGAATCAATGCCTCCTGTGATTCCGTTTGTGTCTTTATTGCCGATTGTGCCGGTTTTCCGGCGGCGGCAAAACTCAAACGGGGAAAGGAACGAAACAGACGAAGACGAAGAGGAGAAATCACATGTTATAATGAGAGAGGAGTCCGCATGTTTTTGCTGCCGTTTCCCCCGATGTTCCGACACAAAAACAGGGCTGTTTTGCCGGTTCGCGGCAAAACGCCGATAAACTCGGATTTAACACAACATCGCCCGACACTCTTTGAAATTGCCGATATGATTAGTCCTCCGCCCGTTATGCGGTTCACCCACCCGTTGCCCTGCGGTGCCATTTTGCAGGACAACGGTGTACAGTTCGTTGTCGTCAGCCGTCTTGCCAAGACGATGAAACTCCTGCTCTACAACAAGACAACCGACCTCGAACCGGCAGAAGTAATCCAATTCAGCCGCGAAGAAAACCGCTGGGGACATGTCTGGTCGCTTTTCGTCAAAGGTCTCAAAGCCAAACAACTCTATCATTTTCAGGCGGATGGTCCGTTTGAACCCGAAAGAGGTCTCCGTTTTGACGGACGCGCCCGGCTGCTTGATCCTTATGCTAAAGCCCTCGCCGGTTCTTTCCAGCAATCCCCGGACGGCATTATCCGACCGCCGAAATGTGTTGTCATTGATGATGATGATTTTGACTGGCGGGGCGACAAACATATCCGGCACGATTTTTCCAAGTCCGTCATTTATGAATTGCACGTCAAGGGCTTTACTCAATCGCCGACCAGCGATGTCAAACATCCCGGCACGTATCTCGGTCTCATCGAAAAGATTCCGTATTTGCATGATCTCGGCGTAACGGCTGTGGAACTTATGCCGATTCACGAATTTCCGATTCTCGGCACGGACGGCAAAGAACCCCGCATCAAAAATTACTGGGGTTATGACACGATGTCCTTTTTTTCGCCGCATCGGGGTTATGCTTACGGTAAAGAACCCGGCGCACAGGTTCGGGAATTCAAAGAAATGGTTCGTGCATTTCATCAGGCGGGCATTGAAGTCATTCTTGATGTCGTCTTCAATCATACCTGCGAAGGAAATGAATACGGACCGACGCTTTCTTTCAAAGGTCTCGACAATCAGATTTATTACATGCTCGAAAGAGGGCAGTATTACAAAAATTACAGCGGCTGCGGCAACACGGTCAACGGCAATCACCCGATTGTCCGCGAAGTGATTTTTAATTGTCTCCGGCATTGGGTTCACAACTATCACATTGACGGATTCCGGTTTGACCTTGCTTCGATTTTGAGCCGGGATCAGTCCGGCAACTTGCAGGCGAATCCGCCGCTCATCGAGCAAATCTCGGAAGACCCGCTGCTTGCCGATACGAAAATTATTGCCGAAGCGTGGGACGCTGCCGGTGCGTATCAGGTTGGTTCGTTTGGTTCTTTCGGTTTCGGTTCACACCGCTGGGCAGAGTGGAACGGCAAGTACCGTGATGACATCCGCCGGTTCTGGCGCGGCGATCAAAGTATGACCGGTGCATTGGCAACCCGGCTTTCCGGTTCAAGCGACTTGTATTCCCACAGCGGCAGACATCCGCAAAGCAGCATCAATTTTGTGACGGCTCATGACGGTTTCACGATGAATGATCTCGTGACTTATAATAACAAGCACAACGAACAAAACGGCGAGGGAAACAACGACGGCGAAAACAATAATTGCAGTTGTAATTACGGCATTGAGGGACCGACAACAGATAAGGGGATTGAATTGACCCGGAACCGGCAGGTGAAAAATATGCTGGCAACGCTGCTGTTGAGTCAGGGGGTGCCGATGATTTCGATGGGGGATGAAGTCCGGCGGACTCAACAGGGCAATAATAATGCTTACTGTCAGGACAATTCAATCTCGTGGTTTGACTGGCGGATGTTGAAGCGGCATGAAGATGTTTATCAATTCACGAAGGAGTTGATTAAGTTTCGCCGGAAAGAGGTGACGGTGCGTCAGCCCTATTTTTTGACGGGGCAGCCGCGTGTGCCGGGCGGATTGCCGGACATCAGTTGGTACGGGGCACTTGGCGGCAGTGTGCCTTGGAACAACAGTTTGGACAGGAGTTTGACGTGTTTATTTTCGGCGGTGCCGCCGACCATGGACTATGAGGGTTCGTTGTATCATGTGCTGATGATGTTCCATGGCGGCTGGGAGAATCGGGAATTTTATTTTCCGGCGGTGTGTCAGAATTTTTCGTGGCGGTTGTTTATTGATACGGCGGCGGATCCGCCGAATGATATTTATCCGGCGGGAACGGGACCGAAGCCGAAATTGAACGCTCCGCTCAAATTCCTGCCGCACGCAATGAGAGTTTATCTTGCCGAAGCAAGGTAATCCGAAACGGTTCTATGTTTCGCTAGTGCATAATCCGTTTGTCCCCTATTTGCTAAAATGCTCTAATGAAACTTCACTTGTCAATTCACGGAGGGGATCAAAATGGCAAAATCCTATTCAATGGACTTGCGGACAAGGACCATGAACGATATTCACAATGGACGTTCCGAAAGAAAAACAGCCGAAAAGTTCGGAGTGTCCCGCCAATGGATTCAACAACTCAAGAGATGCGTTGCCGAACACCCGGACGCAACGCAAAACGAACTCGCTGCAATGATGAAGAAGTTTGTCAAGGTGAGCGGTTCAATGATTGGTCGGGAATTAAAGATTCCCGGATTCACTTATAAAAAATTTTATAGGATTCCGAACACGAGCGTCCCGATATTGCCGCCAAGCGTGCAGAATAGAAAGAGCAGATGAAGCGTTTGATTAAGCGGCGGCGTTGCCGTGTTTTGTATTTACCGCCTTACAGTCCTGATTTTAATCCGCTAGAATTGAGTTTCCCGAAGGTGAAGGGCGGTGCTTCGCAAACGCTGCGTGATATGAATAAGTGATTACGATTCGTTACAAATGTGCCAAAATTAATAACGCAGGATGATTGCAAAGGATACTATAAACACTGCGGATATGGACTGTAACTTTTAAGGGTATGTGCTATGCGGGATTGATAATCTCTTTTGGAGAAATGAAGTGTTATCCGCTCTTCATAAAAAATCAAAATATTCTGTCAACTTCGAGAAAATTGGCAATGGACGGACAGAATGAACGTCCTTCTTGACATGCGGAGATTCACTCTGTTATAATTAAAGGCGGTTCGGTTATTGCGATGAGCAATACCGCACATATATTTCACCCTTACATCCCCGAACTCATTATGAAAACAAGAGTTGCCGCTTTTTTACTTTTGCCCATTGTGTTGCCGCTCTGGACATTTGCCGCCGATTGGAAAATCGCCGGTAATAAAATTACCACCGACTTCGCCAAAGATGTCGATCCGAAAAATCCGCTGCCAGAATATCCCCGACCCCAACTTGTGCGGGACGCTTGGCAAAACCTCAACGGTCTTTGGGATTACGCCATTACCGAAAAAAACCAAACATCCGCCGACAGTTATGAAGGCAAAATTCTCGTCCCCTTCGCCGTCGAATCTGCTCTTTCCGGTGTCGGAAAAACGGTCGGAAAAGAAAAATCACTCCTCTATCATCGGACATTCACTGTTCCGAAAGGCAAAGCATGGCAAGGCAGCCGGGTGCTGCTCCATTTCGGTGCAGTCGATTGGGAAATGACCTGTATTGTCAACGGGAAGGAAGTTGGCAAACACTCCGGCGGATATTCTCCGTTCTTTTTCGATATTACCGATGCCCTCAAAGCAGACGGCGAGCAAGACATTATCGTTTCCGTCTATGACAATACCAACGGTCACTGGCAGCCGAGAGGCAAACAAGTCGTAAACCCTAACGGCATTTGGTACACCCCCGTGACCGGCATTTGGTCAACCGTGTGGATCGAACCGGTACCGCAAACGTCTATCGAATCCCTCAAATTCACACCGAACATCAAAAGTGGAACGCTCACGATTGAAACCGTTCTGAAAAACATTCAAGACGGCGATCAAATTGAAGCAGCCGCTTCCGTTAAAGTGAAAGAAATAGCAGGGGCGGTCAACCGCCGTCCGCTGGTCCGTATCGCGCCGGGGGCAGCGAATACGGGAAAATCAAAAATGGTTTCTTCGATTGTCGGCAAAGCTGGTGAACCACTAACTCTGAAAATCCCAAGTCCGAAACTTTGGACACCGGACGAACCGAATCTTTACGATTTGAAAGTTTCAATTATACGTAACGGAAAAGCCGTTGATAAGGTCGAATCCTATTTCGGTATGCGTGAAATTTCGCTTGGCAAAGACGAAAAAGGGATAACCCGAATGATGCTGAACGACAAATTCCTTTTCCAGCACGGTCCGCTGGATCAGGGGTGGTGGCCCGACGGACTTTACACGGCTCCGACTGATAAGGCGTTGGCTTATGACGTGGAAGTTACCAAACAACTTGGATTCAACATGCTGCGGAAGCACGTAAAAGCCGAACCGCTGCGGTTTTACTATCATTGCGACCGGCTGGGAATACTCGTTTGGCAAGATATGCCGAACTTCGAGCCAAGAAGTCAGATTTCCGAAGAAGCAAAAGCGAACTTCCGTAAAGAATGGAAGGAAATCATTGAAACACGGATCAACGCACCAAGCATCGTGGTTTGGGTTCCGTTCAACGAGGGTTGGGGGCAACACGATACTTGCCCGGTTCTTGCGTTCACCAAAGAAGTCGATCCGACACGGCTTGTTGATGGACCAAGCGGCTGGACCGATCAGGGCTGCGGTGATATTCGCGATAAGCATGACTATCACCGCGAATTCACGATAGCACCGACCGAACCCAATCGAGCAACGGTTCTCGGCGAATACGGCGGTCTCGGTTTATCAATTCCAGAGCATACTTGGGTGCCGGGCGGCAATTGGGGGTACGGCAAAATGATGGAAGGACGTGAAGGACTCTTAAAAGATTACATTGTCTTGAATGAACGGATGCATCCGTTCATTGTTGCCGGTCTTTCCGCAGCCGTTTACACTCAAACGACCGATGTCGAAATCGAATGCAACGGACTGATGACGTATGACCGAAAGGTGATCAAACCGGATGTCACGAAGTTTCGGGCATCCAATAATGCACTGCATTTTCCGGCACCGGCAGTGAAAGAGATCGTTCCTACGGCGCAATCGGCTGAAGCAGAATGGACTTATACGACAGAACAGCCCGGTGAAGGTTGGGAAAAAACGGATTTCAATGATGGAAACTGGAAACAAGGGAAAGCCGCTTTCGGCGTACCGATCGCAGGCGTGAATGTTCGGACGGAATGGAAAACCTCCGGTATCTGGCTTCGCAGAACCTTTGAACTTTCGGCAGCCGATCTTGTCGATCCCGCCGGTTTGCGGATGGAAATGGTTCACGATGACGATGCGGTGGTCTATATCAATGGAGTCAAAGCCGTTGAAGCTCCAGGTTGGACACCGGCTTATAAGCGGTTCCCGATCAGCGGTGAAGCCATCAAGGCATTAAAAAAGGGAAAGAATGTGATTGCCGTCTATTGTAAACAGGATCGCGGTGGTCAGCATATTGATGCTGGTCTTTCCAAACTCTTGCCGCCGAGTCAGCAGCCGAAGAAACCGGTTTGGTAGCCGCCGCAGCCGGACATCATTGTCCGCCGTAACAAACAGCGGGAGATATTTTTGTTACTGAAATATTCTCCCGTTTTATGATCTTTTATCGTTTTTTCGGTCATTCGTTCTTCGGGCTGTTTTTTTGTGCGGTGAAAATGATCGACCGCTTTTTTTGTCACGGAAATCTCGCCGCGGTGATCCGCCGGCAGACTTGCGGTTGTCTTCCCGTCTTTCATTTTCGGGACGTTCATCAGAACGTTCTCTTCGCGGCGGACGGGCAGACCGATCTGAATACGGCCGTTCCGCAGGACGTTCATCGGAACGCTCTCTTCGCGGCGGCCGGGAAGACCGGTCTGAATACGGCCGATCCGCAGGACGTTCATCGGAACGCTCTCTCCGCGGCGGCCGGGAAGACCGGTCTGAATACTGCCGCTCCGCAGGACGTTCATCGGAGCGTTCTCTCCGCGGCGGACGGAAATCCTTCGTCCGAAATTCCCGCTGCGGCGAATCTCCGGCGGGCTTGTTTTTACTCTGAATCTTTTCCCGTTCCTCCTGCCGCATTTGTTCGGCATACTCTTTCCGCCGTTCCTCTTTTATCTTTTTTTCTTCGGCATTCTGCGTCTGCAAACGCTTAATTTTCGATGAACGGCGGATGGACAAACTTTTCGGCGGATACGGCGGAATCAAACAGCCCTGTCCGGTACCGATTAAATCCTCCCGGTTGTTTTCCCGCAGTGCCATCTTAATATCGTGATA
>JAIRPZ010000162.1 GCA_031256755.1 Planctomycetaceae bacterium | reverse complement strand
GCAGTATTCCGAGTTATACACGAATTTCTGTGCTTTGATGGAAGAGCAGGGATACATTGTGTAGGATTGACAGTCCCTGCCGGAAATGATGCCGCGTTCTGTTTTTTGTCCGGCGGGGGGGACTGGGCGGGCGGGGGACGTAGCGGGGCATGCTTGCCCCTTGATTATTCTCCGTTTCCGTGTAGAATGACGAGTGCATCAGTTCATCGAATTAGAAATTATGGCATTAGTCAACACAAGCGATTTTCGGAAGGGATTAAAAGTTCAAATTGACGGCGATCCGTACATTATGACCGAGTGTCAATTTGTTAAACCCGGTAAGGGGAACGCCCTGTATAAGTGCAAATTGCGGAATTTGAGCAAAGGAACAATGCTCGACCGTACCTACAAAGGCGGCGACACACTGGAAGCAGCGGACATCACGGAAATTGATGCCCAATACTCCTACAAAGACGGCGGACATTTCGTCTTCATGGACAATGAAACGTATGAGCAATACGACTTGACCGCCGAATTGGTCGACGACACATGGAAATATCTTAAAGAAGGGATGATTTGTAAAATTATGCTCTTCAACAATCAGCCGATGGGAGTGACTCCGCCGAATCATGTCGTGCTGACGGTGGAATATACCGAACCGGCCGCGAAGGGAAATACGGCAACCAATGTGATGAAGCCCGCTAAAATGGATACCGGAGCGGAATTTCCCGTGCCGCCGTTCATTAATATCGGTGAAAAAGTTAAAATCGACACCCGCACCGGGGAGTACATTGAGCGGGTTAAGGAATAGAAACCGGCTTGTTTGTTCTCTCCGCGTTTTTGCTCTTGACACGGACTGCGGAAATCGGCATGATCCGCCGAAAGATATTGTATTCCCTATTTTTGCGGATCAATGCGGATTTCGTTACGGACTCTTTTGGCGTTGGAAGATGGTGTATTCGATGCGGATCACCGGCAGCATTTAGAACAGCAAATATCGGCGGACAACGAAGCCGCTGCCGTATTGGGCAGGATTCGGGCTACCGTGCATAATCCGTCCGTCGGCGTTCCCGGTCTCGTCGAGCAGCAGGAAGAAATTGATCCGAATTATGTTGCAGAGTATCTGGATCACCAGATGCCGGACGACGTGCAGAACCGCTTTGAAACGTTTTGCCTTTCTGCCGACAAGTACATTGCCGAAATTGCTTCGATTCACCAGATTTTATCCAACGTGCTTGGCGAACCTGCCCGGTCAAGCCGCGAATGCCGCCTGCGGTGTTATGAAGTCTTGCGGAAACCGCCGGCACCGCTTGTCTTCGAAAAACCGAAAACGTCCGAAGCCGTGCCGGAACGGTTTGTAACAAATGAAGAAACGTCCGAACCAAAGCCGAAAATGTTCCGTTTCTGGCGTTTATTTCCTTTGTTTCCGTTGTTTCGGGCAAAACCGGCTGAACGTCCGCAGTCGTCGGCGGCGGTATCGTTTTATTCGTTCAAGTTGTTCATTGCGGGAGCCATCCTTTGTTATTTTTTGCTCTATTTGAGCGGCAAAATTGATTTTCGGATTCCCCGTGCGGAACATGCAGCACCTATTTCCCGGAACGAACACGAACCGGCTCATATCAAACCGGTTCCAGAACCCGTTGTTGTTCAAGTTCAAAAATCCGGCACGACAGCGGCGGCACCGCAAAACACCGGACAGGAACCTTTCGCTTTGGGACAGCCCGAACCTATCCGGCAAACCAATTTTACTGAAGAAACGGCCGCAGCAGCCAATACAGCACAGCACGCAGTAAAGAATCCTGCGGAAAATACGCCGGATCAGGGTGAAAAGAATGACAATGATGCAACGGCATCGGCATTGCCGCCGGATGCACAAGAACAAGATTTGTTTTTGGCAGCAGCGGCGATAACGGAGCCGCCCGCCCCGGAAGAGGTGCCGGAGAATTTCGACCAAACGGTAACGGCTGCCGTTCCGCCGAAACCGGAAACGGCCGTAAAACCGTTGCCTGCAAAAAAGTATCCGATCATCCGAACAGCGGAAGAAGCGGCCGCGTTGCAAACCGAAAGAGATGAGCCGCAAATCACTTCTTTTCAGCCGATTCTTGCGCCGGAAAAAAAACGCAGCGATGAACAAACGACCGAGAGATCGGTCAATCGCCTTGGGAACGGACAGCAAAGTTTACGTATGCCGGCAACGTCGTGGCAATCAGTCAAAAACAGTCTGCCGGCGGAACCTTTCCGTCTGGAAGACGCAGAGCGGGAAGACATGCGGAGCGTGCCGCCGCTTGCTGCCGCTGCGGAGCCGGTACCGCCCGTTTCCCTGCCGCATCCTTTTCCGCCGGAGAGAACATTGGCAATGCTGCCGAAAAAAGCCGTGCCGCAGCCGGTGACGCTGATGTCCGCGGCGGTTCCGCGTGTGCTTGGACGCGTGATTTCTTCAGCGGAATCGAATCTGCTTTTTTCGGCATCCGGCATTGATGAACAATGGTCGCTGGCTCCGGTTCCCTCGAATTTAACCGGCGGGCAGTATTTATTATCCGCCAATCCTTTTCGGGGCGTATTTGAATTAACAGCCGGTTTTCGTATTGAAATGATCGGCGATGTCAAATTGAGTATTTTGCCGATGGATGTTGCCGGTGTGCAGGGAATTTTTGTCGATTACGGACGCATTGTTATTCATCCGTTGAAACCGGATGCGTCCATGCGGATCGAAATGGAAAATGTCAGCGGTGTGATGACCATCAGCGGCGCATCGGGTACTGTGTTTATTGATACTTTTGCGGAAGTGCATGAACAGCATGTTCAGCCGCCGGAGGGTGCGAAACCGAAGATCAGTCCGATACTCGGTTTGGTGCCGAAAAACGGCGAGACACTTTCGTGGCAATCCGCCGGTCAGCCGCAGCCGTTTACGACGAGCAGGCAGGGAAGTTTGGTATTGCCGGCAAATCCGTATCGGTTCGGAGACATTAAAAATCTGCCGAATTGGATCGGGAATTTGCCGGAAACGCCGGAAGACCGCCGGTTAGCGGAAACCTGCCGGCGGTATTTTACGGAGAGTCAGGGCAGCAGCAGTAAAGCGTTGCCGCTTATGCTTCAAGACGAATCGGCAGCAGTCCGGGCATTGGCATTCCGCTTGCTTGGGGATTTGGGCGAATTTAGTTTTGCGGTGCAGGCGATGGCGGAAAAACGGACAGATAACAAAGCGATCCGATCAATGCTGGTGCCGTATTTTAATGAAGTGATGAAGCGGGATGCCGAAACCGTCCAGCGGTTTGCCGATGCCATTACTGCCGTCAAACAGTCGAAATCTTCGCCGTAATGTCCGAAAAGTTGAAAACTGTTATACTTGCCGCACTGAAAAACCTCCGACAAACTTATCCCCGCCGATGGAAATCTTGTTTTTCATGCTGATCGCCGCTGTTGTGCTGTTCGCTCTGTCGGCGTTCATACACATTTTTATCATTTTCCCGCTGCGGGTGCTGCTTGCCGTTGTTCAGATGTTCCGGCGCGGCAAGTGATCCTCCGACAAATTCCTTGTAAAAAGGGAGGATATTCCTTTTCTTTTTTATGCTTATTCTTTTTTGCGGGAACCGGCAATTTCGTCCATTTGTTTGTTTTCTGTTTTTCTTTCTTCTTCGGTATACTTTTTGAATTGAGATTCTTTTAGTTTTTCGGTGCTTTTGCACTCTTTATCGGCTTCAATGACGGCTAACCGGCGGCGTTCAATTTCTTCATCGATCATCTGCGCCATTTTGGCTAACTCGTTTTGTTTTGCACGAAGGAACATTTCGTGCCGCCGGAAATAAAGCAGATGTTCGATATTGACGGCTTTTCCCGGCAGCATCTGATTCCGTGCTTCTTCGATATTTTCGGTGATGGCTTGCTCGATTCCCTGTTGTTCGTTTTCGATTTTCTGCCGGGCTTCGTAGGCTTTGACCAATTCTGCCTGACGTTCTTTCCGAACATTTTCACGGATTGTGATCAGGGGTTCCAGCCGGAATTTGAACATTGTCCGATCATAAACATTCCTGCCGGTACGGACAAGGGCAGAATTTGTTGGTGCAAAACGGCGGATTTCAGGTGTATTTTAGTCCGAATACATTTCCGCTGCATCAACAATTATCAGGTAATCCGTCGTTGCAGCAAATCCTGCAAGGATACTGATAGTTAAAAAAATGCGGATAATATATCCGCATTTTTACTGCTCATTTTCGCACATCTTCGCATCCCCAGACGATCGGCTTCTTGTCCGCCCAGTCCCCGAATGGTTTCTTGGCGGCACCGTCGCCGGAAATCGGCTTCTTGTCCGCACTCTGATCTTTAGCAAAGAATGCGATGATATACAAAAGCGTTACATAGAGCAGATATACCTCACCAGCCTCGTACATATAACCGTAATTGAAACAGATAATTACAATTGATGGGACTACTAAAAAACTCATTAGTCCCAGCCCTAGCAGTATCCTTTTTTTTGTCATTGCTTTCTCTTTTATTTTTTTCGAGACGTTAGACATTAACATCTCACCAGTATTATTTACCAAAAAAACGGGGTATTTTTAACGGTGTTCAGATTATCGGCAATTCCGCCGCTCGAGTCAACGGAGAGGGAACCGAGCGGCAGTGTTCACGTAATCCTTGCCAGTTGCCGGATTTGGAAAATCCCGCTGGCTTTCTGTTTTCCGTTGCGGCTGTTCCCTTGTAATGGAACAACGTACCGGTACAATGATCAGGCAATGCAGCCCTCTCTTTTCACCGCAGAACCGCCGCCGTTGCCTCCTTGGGAAATTGATGATCGCAAAAACCGGAAGATCGCCAAAGTTGTCTTTCCCGCCGGTTATGATGCCGCTCTCGATTATCTCGTTCCCAATCACCTTGCCGGTTCGCTCGAACCCGGTATGCGGGTTCTCGTTCCGCTCGGCAAAGGCAACCGTCCGCAAGCCGGATACTGCATTGACATTCAGCCGTGGGGACTTGCCGAAACAAATGTAAAACTGAAACCGGTTCACGCTTTGCTTGATGAGCAGCGGCTTATCGGCGATAAAATGCTCGACCTGACCCGATGGATCGCCGCTTATTATCTTTGTCCGGTCGGACAGGTTCTCGAAGCCGTACTGCCTGCCGGTGTACGAAGCCGCGCCGGTACGCGGCTTACAACGGTGCTGTTTGCCGGCATTCAGCCGCAAACAAAAGCACCGCTGACCGCAAAACAACAGCATGTTCTCGAAACGCTCCGGCAAGCACCGGAACCGCTGACAGCGCAGGAATTACAGCGTGCAGCAAAATGTTCCGCCGTGCCGATTGATGCTTTGAAGCGGTTCGGATTTATTGAAACAAAAACAATCCGGCGGAATAACAATCAATGGCAGACAGACAGCCGGCAACATTCCGCACTGCCGCCGGACGCTGACCGTTATCCGCTGACCGCCGCACAGCAGCAAGCCCTTTCCGCGATTGTTTCGTCTATTCAAAAACGGCAGCACGAAACATTTTTGTTACACGGTGTCACCGGCAGCGGAAAAACCGAAGTGTACATTCAGGCGATCCATGAAGTTGTCCGGCAGCAGAAGCAAGCCATCGTTCTCGTACCGGAAATCAGTTTAACACCGCAGACAGTCGGACGTTTTCAGAACCGGTTTCCGCATGTGGCAGTGCTTCATTCGCATTTAACCGATGCGGAGCGGCACCGGCAGTGGTCGCACATCGCCGCCGGACAGGTACAAGTCGTTGTCGGCGCACGAAGTGCCGTCTTTGCACCGCTCCCCCGGCTTGGATTGATCGTCATTGACGAAGAACATGAAAACTCGTTTAAGCAGGATTCTTCGCCCCGTTATCATGCCCGCGATGTTGCCTGCAAGCGTGCTGAACTCGAACAAATACCGCTTGTTCTCGGTTCCGCTACGCCGTCTTTGGAAACGTGGACGAACAGCATCACACTGCCGCAAACAGAAATCCCTGCCGGTGATAAAACTCAAACGTCTTCCGCCGGCAACCGGTCAATGACGGTCATGCTTTCCATGCCGCACCGTGTGAAAAACCTTCCGATGCCGCAGGTTGAAATTGTTGATCTGCGGGAAGAAGTGCGGAACCGGACAACCCGCGGGGCGATTCACCGGCAACTGCATCAGGCGATTCACGAAACGCTCATCGGCAAAGGACAGATCATTCTGCTTTTGAACCGGCGCGGCTTTTCCACGCAAATTCAATGTCCTGCATGCGGCGAAGCGGTGAAATGTCCGCACTGCGATATTTCACTCACGCATCATAAAACGGAAGAGATTGCGTTGTGCCATTACTGCGATTATCAGATTCCCGCACCGGCAGCGTGTCCGCAATGCCGGTTCAGCGGTATCCGCTACACCGGTTTCGGGACGCAGAAGTTGGAATTGGAGATCAAAGCCCGGTTTCCGCAGGCGGCGGTGCTGCGGATGGATACGGATACGATGCAGGGTCCCGGCGCACACGAAAGAGCGTTGTCGCAATTCCGTAACGGAAATGTGCAGATTCTTTTGGGGACGCAGATGATTGCCAAAGGACTGGACTTTCCGAACGTGACGCTGGTCGGCGTAATCAATGCGGATACTGCGTTGCATTTGCCGGACTTCCGGGCTTCGGAGCGGACGTTTCATTTGATCACGCAGGTCGCCGGACGAACCGGCAGAGGAGAAAAAGGAGGACGGGTGATTATTCAAACGTTCAGCCCTGACCATCCGGCAATTTTAGCGGCGGCGAAACATGATTACGAAAGGTTTGTCCGTCAGGAATTACCGGTACGGAAACTCTTGGGCTACCCGCCGTTTAGTCAGATGATTCGGATTGTTGTCCGCGGAGAAAATGAAACAAAAACGTTCACGTTTGCAAAGATGTTTGCAGAACGTCTTGCAGTTGACCGGTTTCCTCTGCGTATTTTAGGTCCTGCTCCTGCGCCGTTTGCAAAGTTGCGGAACTTTTACCGGTTTCATATTCATCTTCATTCACCGGAGGGCAGCCGGCTTCGGGAACACGTCCGGTCGGTTTCTTTACCGCTGAAAACGCCGCCGGATGTGCAGTGGATCATTGATGTTGATCCGGTCGATATGCAGTAAATGCGTGCGGAGTGTCATCGGAGGATTAGACAAGCGGCGAAACCGCCCGCCGCTCTCTGCTTGCGGATTTTCCGCAAAATGCTAAAATCAGAAAATTAGTTTTTTCGGCAATTTCCTCCTCTGCCAACAATAACAATGCTCTATTTGCTTCTAGTCGTTATTGTTGGCTGTTCCGGTGTCCTGCTTTATTTGGCTTACCGCGATCAAAAACAAGAGAAAAATTCGTACCGCACGAATACGTTTCATATTTGCCGGATCGAAGTTCTTGAAGAACGGGACTTTCTCTCCGCCTCGCCGTTTGATGATCCTTATGACGACAACGATGATTACGAACCGCCGTACAATTCCAGTGATACATACATTGAGTACAACGCTTACAGTAATGCTGTTGCGCAGCAAGCCGCACCGCAAAGTGCCGCGATTCCGGCGGCAATGCCCGATCCGATTTATGCGCATAACCTTCTTAATGACGGGACTTCGCTGGTCACATCCGCAGGTAATTACTATA
>JAIRPZ010000133.1 GCA_031256755.1 Planctomycetaceae bacterium | reverse complement strand
AAACGGGTTCGGAGGATAGGCGGCACTGCCGGCGGGGAAAACAGCAAACCGCCGTCAATATGGGACGTTTCTTCTGCCGGCAGCGGTTCGTTGACCGTTCCGCAGCCGGAGTATAAAATAGTCCGCTATGTTTGATGTTTCCAGCGACCCCGCACCGCAGCCCGCTGCACCGGAAAAGAAAGAGCAGCGGCGGTTTATCGGTGTCAAGTTTAATTGCTGCGGTATCTACGTCCGTATTTACATCAATAAAGACGGCACCGCTTACGAAGGACGCTGCCCGCGGTGTTTCAAAACGGTGAAATTCACCGTCGGCAGCGGCGGCACCGATCACCGGTTTTTTGAAGTGTATTAGACCGTGCGGCGAAACCTTTTCCGGCAGCGCGTTCCGGCAATAAAATATCTCGGCTTGATTTTTACGGGCGTTCCGCTACAGCGGCATGCCGGATCATCGGGATTGGTATTGGGGTATGCATCTTTGCCTTGTCCCAAGCAAGTAAAAAACGTGTAGAATAGCAACGAAGAAACTGCTCATAGAGAGACCCGATGAAACCCGTTTCCGTTCATGAATATCTTGACAATGTTTCCAAATATCCGCCGCTGCCGGTCTGCGTGATCTTCGGCAACGACGGCTTTTTGCGGATGAATGCGTATCGGCAACTGTGCAGGCAGGTTCTTGCCGATGAAGAATCTGAATTTTCCCTCACCCGTTTTGACGGCGGCGATCTGCCCAAATTCGGCGAAAAAAAAGAGGAGAAAATGACTTTCAAACATCTTCTCCAAGAACTCCAAACCGCTGCGATGTTCGGCAGCGGAAAACGGTTTGTCTGTTTTGACGAAGCCGACAAATTCGTTTCTGAAAACCGAGCCGCCTTTGAAAATTATGCGGTCAATCCTTCGCAAAATGCCGTATTGCTCCTTCAACTTTCCGAATTCGCTTCCAATACAAAATTGTACAAAACCGTTGCGGAATCGGGACTGATCATCGAAGCGAAAACGCTTTCCGAAAAAGATATGCCGCAGTGGGTGATCAAATGGTCGAAGTCCCGCTACAAAATCCCGTGCGATACGGCAGCGGCTGAAATGATGGTTCAGCGGGTCGGCGGTACGGATATTGATCGGGGCATAGCGAAGGAACAGCATGGTCTGATTGATCAGGAACTGGCAAAATTATCGGTACTGGCGGACAGCAAAACAGGCATTACGGTTGATTTGGTCGAAAAATATGTCGGTTCACGGCGAACCCAAAAGGTGTGGGATATGCTTGATTTAGCTCTTGCCGGTCAAACGGCTGCCGCACTCCGGCAACTCGATCTGCTGCTTTTGTCAGGCGAACACGCAGTCGGAATTTTAGCCCAAATGTCGGCATCGCTTCGTAAATTTGCCGCCGCAACAGAAATCATTTTGGATGCGGAACGGCGGAAAACGAAAATATCGGTGCGTTCCGCTTTGGAAAAAGCCGGTGTCAAAGGATTTATTCTGAACAAAGCGGAAGGACAACTCCTCAAACTCGGCAGGCACCGGGGCGGTAAACTTCTGAAACAACTGCTGCAACTTGATCTCGCATTGAAAGGAGACAGCAAAGCCGATCCGCGTCTGCTGCTGGAAACTCTGATCATCGGCATTGCTCATCCGAAATTAAAGGAACCGCTTCGCCGGGGCTAGGCGGATGCGGCACGAGACGGCGGATCACGGCATTCAGCAATGTTTCGATGCCTTCGCCGGTTAATGCACTGACGGCAAGATCGATTTTCGGATCAACGGCTAAATCTTTTTTGTTACAGCAAATCAGAATGTTGCTTTCGGCAGGATTGCTGACCGGACATACGGGACGCATGGATTCGGGAACGGTCGGATCAACGACCCAAACGATTAAATCCGCCTGACGGCATGATTGCCGCGACCGCTCGATTCCGAGCCGTTCCAAATCATCAGCAGTTTCCCGAAAACCGGCAGTATCGACAAAGGCAACAGGAAACCCTTCGATGGCGGTGTGTACGCAAACGGTATCCCGTGTTGTTCCCGGTTCGCTGTGAACCAGACACCGCTGAAAGCCGAGAACGGCATTGAGCAAACTGCTTTTACCGGCATTGCTCGCACCGGCAAGCACTGCACGGAACGGCTCGACTAAATGTTTACCTAAAAAAGCCCGTTCTTCCGTTTTCGGATTCCATGTTCCGTCCCACGCACCGTGATACTGATCCAGCAGGATTTGGGCGGTGCGTTCAGTCGGTGCAAAGGGAAGCAAACGCAATGCGGTTTCCCGCTGTAATGCCTGCGGAGTAAGCGGCGGTACCGGTTTGTTCAGCCGGTTGACCGGGACCGCTCCGTATTGACTGAACAGTGTTTCGACAGCGGTCAGAACTTGTTCGCCGCCGTGAACGTGCAACTCGACAGCATTTTCTTGGGTAAGATGAGCAACGGCTTCTTCATATAAATCTTTGTCTTCGCTGTTCAATGCCGAAAGTTGTAACCGTCCGAATACCGGACGCTGCCGGACAGGCGTTTTTCCCTGCCAATGTTTGAGAAAAACGCGGAGAGCATCCTGACCGGCAAGCAGAATCACCGCCACAGCCCCTCTGCCGGCAGGAGTCAAACGCATCATTTCAAGCGGAGAATTCTCATTGTTTATCACGCATAACAATATACACTGTCCGGCAGAAAAAGGTATGCCGATTGCAGTCCATGCGTTTTTCATAACAACTTTCATAACAACGTCATCTTATAGACGATGGTTTTGAACTTCGGCGGATTTTCCGGTTTTCGTAACGTTAAACCGGTTTCGTTTTGCGTCCATTGAACCGCTTCACCGCTGCCGAGCAGTTTGACCGACGAGACCTTTTTCCCTATCGGCGTTTTCACGACAACGTCGCCTGCCGGTTTTTCCATACAAAACACATACAGCGCATTGCCTTTCGTTGTAAAACGCAAATCGTCCGCCTGATATTTTCGGGTGTCCCAAACACCTTTCAACGGACCATGCCCGTCCGCTTTGTGCTTTGCCGCCGCATCAGTCCCTTCGCCGAAGACCGTCCAAGGACGCGTTCCGTAAATGGCTTCGCCGTTCACCGCAAACCAATCGGCAATCGTTTCAAGAACTTTTAACTGTGCTGCATCATGTTCCCCTTCCGGTGTCAGAGGAACGTTCAACAGAAGGTTGCCGTTCTTGCTGACAATATCTACCAGCATCTGAATAATTTCTTCGCCGGTTTTGTATTTTCCCTGCTCCTTTATATTATCCGAGTAATACCATTCGCCGCTGATACAAGAATCTGTTTGCCATGGTTCTTTCTGAATGTCGGCGGCAGCGGCGCGTTCATAGTCAGCAACCCAGCGTCCGTTGGCAACTTCTTTGCAGTTATAAACCACGCCGGCGGAATTCGTTTTTGCTCCCTGATTGTAATAATGGGCTACGAGACCTCTGCCGAATTCTCTGCCTGTTCGGTCAAACGGCAGTTTGCCGTCCGAGTAAAAAAGGTCAGGATGATAATTGTCGATGAGTTCCTGCACCCGGTCGAACCACTGACGCTGCCATTTCGGATTTTTCGTGAACCACGCTTTATCATCTGGTGCAGCCGGTTCGTGATACAAGTCATAAAATTCAGGATTCGCACCGTCGTAGAGGATACCTGCTTTGTCTCCGTTTTTATCGCTTCCTTTCGCTTTCTGAAGCCATGTATAACTGGCGGCGACATGTTCGGACAGACCGAAATACAAGCCCTCTTTCTTTGCCGCTTGCTGCCAAAGAGCCGCAACGTCTTTTTTCGGTCCCATGTTGACGGAGTTCCAGCGGTGAAGTTTGGAATTCCACAGGAAAAAATTATCGTGATGCACACCCACGCAGACGAAATACTTCGCCCCGGCTTTCTTGTACAATTTCATCAGTTCATTCGGATTCCACCGCTCCGCTTTCCACAGATGAATAACGTCTTTATAACCGAACTCGGACGGATGCCCGTACTGATTGACATGACGCTTATACTCACGACTTCCTTCTTGATACATTCTTTGGGCGTACCAGCCGCCGGCACGGGCAACGGATGCCGGTCCCCAATGCGACCAGATTCCAAACTTGGCATCGCGGAACCAGTCGGGACATTGGTACGTTGCCAGCGACTCATCAGTTGGTTTGAATGAACCTTCGGCAATCGGCAAACCGCCGCTGTCTTGGGGAAATACCGGTACAGTCAGGAAAGCACAAAAAAACGCCGCCGGCAGCAGGATTTTTATCAGATTTTTCATAGGATAAGCAGGTTGTGAAGAGTTATTGGTATAAGGTTCAAGGAAACAGTTGCTGATATTTGACATCTACGATTCCGGTTCGACCGGCGGCGGAATTGTCATCCGAAAAACACAGCAGGGACTCCCGTCAAGACGGTGCTGGATTTGTTCCACAATAACGCCGCTGCCGACCGCAATTTGCAGGGCTGTCCGCGTTAATTGACAGACAACCCGCTCTTTGTCCATCATCGCCGCAAAGGGACAAGCATATTTCCAAAGTTCAATTCCGTCGTTTGATTCTTTGATTTCAACGATCTGCCCGTTTTGGTTTTGAGTTTCGGCAAATTGCCGCAGCCGCCCCGGTATATCCGTTGCCGTGATCGGTCCGGAGTGCAGAACGGCAAGATCTGCCGCAATATCGCGGCATATTTGGATAAACGTTTCCGGGGAAGTATGCTTGCGTACCGCACTGAAAGTTGCCGGTACAAGAAACTGCACCGCATTTTCGGAAAATTGAGACCCCGCCTTTTCCGTTGCCGAAAAACGGTATTTCGGTCTTCCCGGTCCGTGACAATGTTCTAATTGCTGGATAATAAATCCGTTGCCGATAAGTTCATCAAGTTGCGTTGTAATGGCTGTCCGGGTAAGATTCAGTTCTTGAGCGATCTCCGAGATCGTTTTCGGCAGACGGCCTACCAAAAGCCGAAGTATGCGGCTTCCAGCCGGTGTAACTCCTTTTGGAACAAACGAGTTCGACATAACCACGCCACAGGATTCTTAAACAGAATCTTTAATTATAAAAAACAAGTGAGAGAATATTAGTCCTGTATTCTACCCCGCTGCCGGACGTTTTGCAACGGCACAGCCGCTTCATCAGCGGACTGTCAATCCCCCCGCAATGCTGCATCGACAATCTTCCCCGCTTCGGTCAGAATCGTTTGCAGATGTTCATGACTCCTGAAACTTTCCGCATAAATCTTGTAAATGTTTTCTGTACCGGAAGGACGTGCCGCAAACCAGCCGCCGGACGAAACCACCTTCAAACCGCCTATCGGTGCGCCGTTGCCGGGAGCATGCGTCAACGCTGCCGTGACGGCATCACCGGCTAACACTGCTGCCGACACTTTTTCCGGCGTGAGTTTTTTGAAGGCCGCCTTCTGGTCCGGCGTGATCGCCTGATCAACCCGCGTGTAAAACGATTTCCCGAACTTTGCCTCCATCTCCTGATACAGCATGCCGGGGTCTTTGCCGGTAACCGCCAGCATTTCCGCCGCCAACAAGTTCAAAATGATGCCGTCTTTGTCCGTTGACCAAACCGTACCGTCTTTGCGGAGAAAACTCGCTCCGGCACTTTCTTCACCGCCGAAACCGAGCGTCCCGCTGTAAAGTCCGTCCACAAACCACTTGAAGCCGACCGGCACTTCAACAAGTTTGCGTCCCAAATCAGCAGCGACTTTGTCAATAATCCCGCTGGAAACAAGCGTTTTGCCGATGCCGAGTTCCTTTGACCATTGCGGACGGTGAGTGAAAAGATACTGCACCGCCGCCGCAAGGTAATGATTCGGATTCATCAAGCCGGCGGACGGCGCAACAATGCCGTGCCGGTCAGTGTCCGGGTCATTCGCAAACGCAATGTCGAACTTGTCTTTCAAGGCGATGAGTCCGTTCATCGCATACGGCGAGGAACAGTCCATTCGGATTTTTCCGTCATGATCCACGGACATAAAGGAAAATGTCGGATCAATCGTTTTGTTCACAACCGTAATATCGAGACCGTATTTTCGGGCAATCGGTTCCCAGTAAGCGGCACCGGCACCGCCGAGCGGATCAACGCCGATACGGATTTTCTTGGATCGGACGGCTTCGAAATCAATGACATTTTCGAGATCGGCGACGTACCCTTCGATATAATTCATCGCTTTGACAGCCGGTGTATTCGCGGCATGGGTATTGGAGTCGATCCATTTGATTCCGGCAAGGTTTGCTTTGAGGTATTCGTTGGCTTTGTTTTGAATCCAGCCGGTAACATCGGTATCGGCGGGACCGCCGTTGGGCGGATTGTACTTGATGCCGCCGTCTTTCGGCGGATTATGCGACGGCGTAATCACAATTCCGTCGGCTTTGTCTTCGTGTCCGGCATTATAACGCAGGATTGCCCAAGAAATGACGGGAGTCGGCGTGAAGCCGTCTTTTTCCTGATAGAAAACGCGGACTCCGTTTGCCGCAAAAACCTTGAGGGCTGTTTTCTGCGCTGCATGAGAAAGGAAATGCGTGTCTCTGCCGAGATAAAGCGGGCCGGTATAGTTCTTTTCGTTACGATAATCGCAGATTGCCTGAACAACCGCAAGGATATGTGATTCGGTGAAGGAAGCGTCAAGGGAAGTGCCGCGGTGACCGCTGGTACCGAAGGCGGCAAGTTGATTCGGATCGTTGACATCCGGTTTTTTGCTGTAATAGGATTGTTCGAGTTCGTTGAGATCAACGAGCAGATTCTTCGGGGCGGGCTGTCCGGCAAGGGGATGAAGGGGCATAATTTTACGTCATTATTTGTAGAAAAGTCCCTATATTATAGCAAACCGTTTTGCATTTGCTACCTTGCCCTTTCCGGTTTTGCTGCCGCAGAAAAACTTTCGGAACGGTTCCAGCCGGAATTGTTCCGCTGGGTTAATGCGAACAATTCTATTGACCACACGGACAATCCGGTTCTTGCGGTTCAGGAGATGAGCAAACTGGTGTGCAAGGGGGATTCTGACAATGCGGCATCACGCTAACGAAGCGTTAAAATGAACAGTACGGAGGATCAATGGAATCTGTATGAAAAAGACGGTGTGTTTTTAATTTGCGGTCGAGACCGGAGCAAATCGGTGAATGTGAACAACCTGATGCCGCCGGACAGTCAAGTCCAGTGTTACACAAAAGACAAC
>JAIRPZ010000294.1 GCA_031256755.1 Planctomycetaceae bacterium | reverse complement strand
ATCATTTCCGGCTGCGGGAATCCGCAGGGACGGCTTTCCGTAAGCGGCACGGTCACATTGGACGGCGAACCGATTACAGAAGGAAGCATTTCGTTTGAACCGGTCGGCAGCCAGCCGATCAAAATTCAGAGCGGTGCGCTGATCCGCAACGGAAAATACGCCGTACCGGGGAAGTCGGGTTTAGTACCGGGTGAATACCTCGCGAGCATTTCGGCACAACAAGCAACCGGCAACAAGATTAAAACCGACATGGGCGAAGTCGATGAAGTCATTGATTTGATCCCGCCGGAATACGGTTCGGAGTCCAAGCAGCGCATTACCGTTACAGAAACCGGCAAGCAGACGTTTGACTTTCCGATCAAGACGAAGTAGGAAAAACGTGCAAGTCCGCATTTTCCCACCGGCAAGCCGCACGAAAAAAACTTTTTTGAAAAAAATTGCAGGCGGTGCGGAATGAGCCGAAAAGGATTGGACTGCTGGCATAATTTCGTGTAAAATACGGGCATATGCCGTTGACTTCAACACAGCCGAATTTTTGTGCATTAGCGGTCGAACCGAACGAGTCCGGGATGCGTCTTGACGTTTTTCTGGTGCAGCACTTTCCCCGGTTAAGCCGGATGCTTGCCCGAAAAGCCATTGCCGGGGGCGGCGTGCGCATTTGCGACGGTGATTCGTTTGAGTCCAACGGCAAACCTTCGTTCCGGTTAAAACCGGGGCAGATTGTCCAGTTTGCTCTGCCGGAGATTCCCCGAAATGTACCGATACCGGAAAATATTCCGCTCGACATTTTGTACGAAGACGAACACCTTGCCGTTATCAACAAGCCGGCGGATATGGTTGTCCATCCGTCGCGCGGACATTGGGAAGGAACGCTTGTTTCGGCAATTGCGTATCATTTCGGCAGAAATTTGAGCGGCAATCGGGGATCAAGCCGTCCCGGTATTGTGCATCGTCTTGATCGGGATACGACCGGTGCCATTATTGTTGCAAAAAATGATTTCGTTCATGGAAAGTTAGCCGTTCTTTTTGAACAGCGGAAAATTCAAAAGGAATATCTTGCGGTTGTTCTCGGCTGTCCGCATCTTGATCGGGATATGATTGATATTCCGATTGGTCTGCATCCGCGTGTCAAAGAAAAAATGCGGATTGCAGCACCGGACGACCCGGAAGCAAAACCGGCGCAGACGTTTTTTGAAGTGGAAAAACGTTACAAAAAATTAAGCGTTATCCGGTGTTTTCCGAAAACGGGACGGACTCACCAAATCCGGGTTCATTTAGCGCATGCCGGTCATCCGGTTTTATGCGATAAAATGTACGGAGGCGGAAAGTGGATCACGGCGGAAGAAATCCTGAACAAAATGCCTTTTTCATTGGCGTGTACGAATCCGGCGGCAACGATACTTCTCCGGCGGCAGGCATTGCATGCTCAACGATTAACTTTTGTGCATCCGGCAACCGAAGAAGAATTGTGTATCACGGCACCGATTCCGCCGGATATGCAGGCGGTACTCGATCTCCTGCAAAAGACATAATGGCCGTTATGAATTCACGTATCCGTAAAATTCATGTTTCGCCGCTTTTTCAACCGGAATGCCGAAATAAAGCGCAAACACGGAATCGTCAATTTTCTTTTTGACGGACGTTTGTTGGTCAAAGTCAATTGCCGGCAGCGATTTCAATTCGGACAGCGGGATTTCCGGCGGTGAAAACATTTCGCCGGAAAGATATTTTTCATCAATCACCTTTTTAACCAATACTTCTTTTCCTTTTTTTATCGGCAGCCGGAATTCACGTCCATTGGTTAAAACAAGTTGTCTGTTCACGACACGGATACCGTTAAATTTCTGCACCGACAGTTTACCGAAGTCGACGATGTCTTGGAGAATGACGTTTTCCAACGCCAGCAGCGTTTCCGTTTCCGCAATGACAGCGTCTTTGAGTTTTTGATTCTTCGCCGTGATTTTCGGGATACGGATGTAATCCTTTAATGATGAACGGGAAATTAAAAAATCTTTTTCATTCGGATTTTTCAGTTGTTTTAATAAAATGCTGCCATTGATTCGGGCATTCAGCAGTGCAAACAAATAGAGTATTTCTTTTCGGTTATTGCTGCCGACAGCATTGTATTGATTCCTCGCCCAAATCACGGGTTGGTCGGTAAAATAAAACCGCTTCGTGTTCGCATAAGTCCAAACGATTTTATATTTCGTGCCGAGCAAGTGATACCCTTGATTGCCTTGCGTCAGCCCAATCCGCTGCGGCGAATGACCGGTGCGGATATTTTTCCAATATCCTTTGCATTCGCTTTCGGCAGTCCGAACAGTGTAAAAACGATGATTGATTTTCGGATAGATATAGTCCGCCGGTTCGCTCTGCACCTGCTTTTCATCAATCGCATAACCGCCGTCAAACCAAAACTCCGAACCGAAACGTTCTTTTGCTAACTGATGATTGTAATAGACATCAATGCTTTCCGAACTTTGTGAATACGTTTCATAAAACCGCAGAAACTCCGCATCGTGATTGAGAAAATTCCAGTTGTCCCAGTGTTCGGCAAGCGTTGTTTGCGGAACAGACATGACCGCCCGTTTTTTGCTCCGCAATAATTTGCCGATGCTGCTGCCTTTTTTATCCGTTTCAAATTGAAAACGGATGATTTTTACCGGATGATTTTTATTCGGCTTTTTCTTTTGCGCAATAATAATCATTGACGAAGTCGGCACTGCCTTGTTCTGCGATAATCCCCGTCCGATAAATAAATGACCGCTGAACGTAAAAATCTTTTCGAGCGACATGCGGTTTGCCAAATGATAACGCAGCACATCCAAATCACCTGCTGTTAAAAGTGTTTGCGGAATAATCATACATAATTTGCCGTTATCTTTCAGCAATGCAATTCCAAGTGCGAAGAAAAAAGCAAACAGATTCGGATTGGGGCGGTATTTTTTCGGATGTCCCGGAACGCTGTGTAAATTCACACCGAACACATTTCCCAGCGTGATTGAAGTGTTTTCCTTATCTTTAATTTTTTGCGTGAATTCAATTTTCTGGCGTAAACATTCGAGGTATCCCACATACGGCGGGTTCATGGCGACAAAGTCAAACCGCAGACGTTGATCGCCGCTTCCCTGCATCGATTCCAGCATCGCCACAAGGTCTTTGTCCGTCCGCATAAAAGAATTGTATCCCAAGTTCATGTCCTGAACGTGCGAAAATAAATCAACGCTCCCCGCCTGCGCCGTTATCCCCGTATCCAAAAATTCCGAGATGCTGTCACGCGTCTTGAAAAGTTTTAACTTGCTTTCCACCGGCTGCACAAACTTTTCGTTAATGATTAACGGAAGCAAGTCAACCAAAATACACAATTCCGCAAGATAGAGCGGAAATTCCGCAATATCAAGCCCGAAAATGTTTTTGTCAATCAATTCTTTAATCTGCTTCGCCTGCTCTTGGGAACTTTTTGTATTGAGAGCGTTTTTAATCCGATGCACCGCACTGTACAAAAATGTTCCCGCTCCGCACGCAGGGTCAATGATGGAAATCTTATCGGAATGTTCTTTGATATACTCTTCGGTGTATCCTAATTCGTCAAGCATAAAGTTGACGGTTTCCGGTGCCGTAAAAAATTGTCCGCTGTTTTCGCCGTAAAGGTCTTTTAAGTAATTTTCATAAACAAAACCGAAGATTTCATTTTGTATATTCGCAAAATCGTATTTGTTAATGAACGCAATAATATCCAGCCATGGAGCAATATCGTCTATTTCCAGTTCCCGCGACAAATCGGCAACCAACTTTTCGTTAATGGAACGCTGCTCTTCCGCAAACTGCCGATAAACGTTTTTGCTGATATATTCCGATATGTCCCGAACTTTATACACGATAAGATTGTAAAGATTCCTGCTGCGGATGGCTTCGATAATCTGCTGCCGAAACCGCCGGTATTCGTTTTCAAACCGCTGAAACCGGTTATCTACGAGAACCTTATACATGATGAATTGTATCAGATAGGCGTATGCTGTTTCGATAGCGGTTTTATTGTCTTCAATTTTGATTTTCACGCGGAACCGGCTGATGATTTTTGTTGTATCCCTGAAAAACACGCTGCGGTTTTCGGCAACGTTCAGATCAAGTTGTTCATCAAACAAAACGCCCTGCCCTTCCGGTGCAAAAACTTCTAAATAATAATTTTCCGGTTCGAGATAACTTTCCCAAAACGTCAGAAAGTCCTTCGGACGGGCAAGCATTTCATCGAGCGTCCAAGTCCGGTGCGACCGCGAGCGGTAAAACCGCCATTCGTAACCGTCGGTGAGAATGCCGTATTCTTTTGTATAAAGTTCATCGGTTTGATAACGTTTGAGTTGCAGGATTCCTTCGTGAATTCTGCCGTAACATTTGACTTCAACGGGAACGGTCATTTCGATAACGGCAGCGGGGCGTACTTTACTGATGTACAGGACAAAATCCGGTCTCCCTTTTTTACCGGATTCGGTATCATGAACGAATGTATTTTTCCGGTTGAATTTCTGCGGCGTGAGTTTCAGATTGAAGAGTCCGCTGTGCTTCAAGATGTCGTTGACAAAATCCTGTACTCCGCCGCCGATTTCGGCTGTTTTGTACGCTTCGGCATTCTCGTTCCACTTTTGACGCAGTTCGGAAAAGGGCATATTTTGACAACCGGAGAGGCAAATTTTAACATCACAGCCCCTCGTGGAATAATAAGGTCAATAAATAATTTCAGCATTGTAATCTTTACTTGGCAAACAGCAACGCCCTCTGCTTCCTCCTCTTTTCTCCAACCGGAAATTTTGTCAACACTGTTTCGGCAGTGATTATCCGTGCGGAAAAAAAACAATAAAACCGGTCAATTCCCGATAAACGAATGAGTCCGTAATGTCTGCTGTTTCCTTTGTTGTCTCTTCTTTTTCGGCGTATTCTGTTTCCGTACTCGCTCCGAAAAACAGCGAAACTCCGCCGCCGAATTGACGATTTCGGTACTTGATTCTTCCGGCAAAGCATTGGCAAAAGACCAAGTGCGTCTCATTTCCGGCGGCAGTATCGCAGACATGTTTAATAGCATTATTTTTCTGTCAGTATTGTAAAATTGTGCCTGTCCCGTCAAAGAAAGAATTAAAGGAATAGGCAGAGAAAATGCGGCAATCCGTTTTCACTTGTTTTTTCGGCGAAAACGGTTATCTTTTCTGTTTGTGAATTTTCCGTCTTTTCCGAACAGCAAAAATGAAATTCGGCAGAGTTTTTATCTTAACGGTTTTTCCGATTTGTTTGTTGTGTCCGTTTCTCTATGCTTATGATAACGGCGTTGTGCCGGTCAACACGAAAGAGTCGGCGAAACGTCTCGTCAATGATTTGATGCAGACACACGGCGAAAAATATCCCAAAGGAAAGGAATTTCTCGACCGGCTGGCAAACGTCAACAATCAAACCGAACTCGATGGATTGATCCGCGAGGCGGCACTCGCAAATCCCCTTCTCGATTTTGACAAGATTCTCTGTATCCGCCGTAAACCCCGCAACGGGCAAAAGGGTTTCATCTCCTTAAACGCTTATACCGAAGATACCATTCCCCGCAAGGGCTGGGACAACGAAATCGTCATGCTGTCCGGTCTGCGGACAACGCCGGAATTGACAACCGTGTACCGGCATAACAACGACGGCATTCTCCGCGATATGGAATTGTCTTTCGATAAGAACAAAATTCTTTTTGCATCAGTGAACGACAAAGGAAACTGGGCTGTGTTTGAATGGGATATTGTTGAATGGTCTGTTGAAGGCAAGCCGACTACAGCAGCCGAACTCACGCCGCAAGTAGATGGTGTGCAATGGTTTGACCCATGTTATCTTGCCGAAGACGGAGCCATTCTGACGTTTTCGACTGCCGGTATGCAGGGTGTTCCCTGTGTTGCCGGTTCGCAGAAAGTGGCATCGCTGTTTCGGATTGATAAAAAAGGAGTCCGGCAGTTAACTTTCGAGCAGGACAGCGGCTGGCATCCGCGTTTGCTCAATGACGGGCGTGTGATGTATCTCCGCTGGCAATATACCGAAACGCCGCATTACTTTGACCGGATGCTTTTCACTATGACACCGGACGGCAGGCAGCAGCGGGCATTGTGGGGCAGCGGCGCATTCTTTCCGACCGCATTCAAATTCGCACGCCCCGTGCTGACACATCCGTCAATGGTCCTCGGCATTGTCAGCGGTCATCACTCTTTGCCGGAACAGGGACGGCTGATGCTCGTTGACCCGAATCTGGCAACGCATTATCCGTTCCGCTATGATGCAAAAACAAAAGAATGGGGACAGCCCGGCACACACGCCGATTTGTATCCGCAGGTGTATCCGAAAGAAAAAACCGGCTGTGTTCAGGAGATTCCGGGTTGGGGACGCAATGTTACCGGCAATGTTTACGATAATCAGGGAGGCAACTGCAAATACACCTTCACCACTCCGTATCCGTTGAACGAAAAATATTTTCTCGTGTCGATGCAAATCAATCATCAGGGACAATACGGACTTTATCTTGCCGATGTCTTTGACAATCTGGTGAAACTTTACGATTTGCCTGATGCGGGACTTTATGAACCGGTTCCGTTTGTTGACCGGAAACGTCCGCCGGTCATTGCGGACACGACCGATAAATCCGGCGAATCAACGGTTTTCATTACGGACATTTACGAGGGGCGCGGTTTGCCGGACATTCCCCGCGGCAAAGCAAAAAGTTTAAGAGTGTTTTCGTATCACTGGGCGTATTGGAACACCGGCAATTATACCGCAATGGGAGAACACAGCGGATACGATATTAAACGGATTCTCGGCACCGTTCCGATTGAGGAAGACGGCAGCGTTTCGTTCAAAGTGCCTGCCAACACGCCGCTTGCGTTTCACGTTCTGGATGAAGACGGAGCCGCTTTGCAACTGATGCGGAGTTGGACAGTCGCTATGCCCGGTGAAGCGGTCAGTTGTACCGGCTGCCACGAGTTGTCACATTCTGCAACGCCGCCGAAACAAACAGCGGCATCGCGCAAACCGCCGCGGGATATGATCCCTTTTTACGGTCAGGCACGTCCGTTTGGCTTTGAAACGGAAATTCAACCCGTGCTGGATAAACATTGCGTGAAATGTCATCACGATGAAAATAAGAAAATGTTGAATCTTCTTTCTTTTCAGCAGGACAAACGGGGTTTGGACTGGCGGCAAAATACGAGTTATGCGTCCCTGCACCCGTTTCTCCGCCGCAACGGAACCGAAGGAGATATTGCAACGTTAAATCCGATGGAATTTCACGCTTCGACATCAGAATTATTTCAGCGTTTGAACCGCGGGCATTACGGCGTTGTTCTCGATAAAGAATCGAAGGACAAACTGTATACTTGGCTCGATTTGAATGTTCCGTACCGAGGTGCCTGGCAGTCGCCGAAAAACGAATCCCGCCGGTTGGAATTGCAGAAACTTTATGCCGGTTTGGATACAAATCCCGAAACCGAGTACAGCACTGCATTGAACGCTGTTCCGAAAACGCCCGTCGAATTCGTCAAGCCGGATGCAATGAAGAAGTTCATCAAAAATGCCCCGGATAATGATACGCAGCGCAAATATTTCGGTGCGGCACTCCACCCGCTGATGCCGGTGCAAGGGGGCCCTATCCGGGCAAACGGTTTTCCGTTCTCTTGGCAGGAAGCAAAAGAACGGCAGGCAAAATGCGTGCAGAACACGAAAAGCCATCCCGATTCAATCGTGCTGGATATCCCGATAGGAAAAGCCGCACCGGAAGACGATCCGTTTGGAACACAAACAATTTCGATCCGTTTTATCAAAATTCCTGCCGGTGAATTTGTGATGGGCAGTGTTGACGGATTTGATGACGAGCGTCCCCGTTCCGTTGTCAAAATCGAACAACCGTTTTACATCGCAGAAACGGAAATCACCAACCGGCAATATGCGCAGTTTGATCCTGAACATGATACGGGTTATGAAAACGAACATGGATATGACCATATCTCGCCGGGTTATATTGCGAATCATCCTGACCAGCCGGCTGCCCGTGTGAGTTGGCTGGAGGCGATGGCGTTTTGCAACTGGCTGTCCAAACAGCCGGCATTAGAGAGCGGGAAAAAGGCGATGCTGCCGACAGAGGCGCAGTGGGAATGGGCGGCGCGTGCGGGAACGGAGACGGCGTTTTACTTCGGACACCGGTTTGCGGACTGGAGTTATTATGCCAATCTTGCGGGTGCGGAATTGCGGAAAACGCGTACGCAGTGGAACAGCGGCGACACGTTTGACGGCATTGACCAGCGTCGTCCTCCGCTGTTTGCGGCACAAAAAGGGAGTTCGGTCATCAAACACCGCCGTTATTTTCCCGAAGATTCTTTGTTTCCGCTGCGGGACGACCGGTTTTCGGACAAGTGGTTTACGGTTGATTATGTAAAACAGTATGAACCGAATGCGTGGGGGTTGTATGATGTTATCGGCAACGTTTGGGAGTGGACGTATTCCGATTATGCACCTTACCCTTATAAAGACGATGACGGGCGGAACGGCGGCGATTTGACGAGGAAAAAGGTTGTCCGCGGCGGTTCTCACGCAGATCGTCCGAAGGTGATCGGGAGTGCTGTCCGTTTGCCGTATGAACCGTATCAAAAAGTTTACAACGCCGGTTTCCGTCCGGTGATTATCGGAGAAACCATACGCAAACCGTGAACGGTGCGATCATACGGAGAACGATTCTGCCGGAAAGGACTCCGTAACAATCACCTTTATCCCGTCTTGACAACGTTTCTGTTTTCGTTCATAATGAAGATATTAGAGTCCAATTTTATCCCTTCGGGAGAAAACAATCATGACAAAAATCCAAGTTTCCCGGCGTAATTTTTTGCAAACCGCCGCTGTTGCCGCTGCCCCGCTCGTTTTACCGTCCGCTCTTTTCGGAAAAGACGGCGAAACGGCTCCAAGTAATAAAATCACCTTCGGTATGATGGGGGTCGGCGGACGCGCCCAGCATGACCTTGACAAGATGATCAACATGCCCGATACCCAACTCCTGGCCATCTGCGACGTGCAGAAAAACCGCCGCGAAGGAACAAAAAATACTTGGGTCAAAAACGGCAAAGTGTCCGAAAACGAAGTGACCCTCTATCGGGACTTCCGCGAAATGTTCGCCCGCCCGGACATTGATGCCGTTATGGTCATCACCGGCGACCGCTGGCACGGACATGGTGCCATTTACGCTGCCCAAGCCGGCAAAGATGTTTATGTCGAAAAGCCGTGTGCGCTTTCGATGGACATTTCCCGGCAGATTCAGAACACCATGAACCGCTACGGCACCGTTTTTCAGGCGGGAACTCAACGCCGCAGTTTGAGCAACTTCATCACGGCACGCGATCTCGTGTTGAGCGGCAAACTCGGAAAAATTAAGCGGGTTTATGCCTCGCTTTCCCCGTGGGGATTAAATTGCCGCACCGATTGGCTCCCCGCCGAACCGGAACCGAACAAAGAAGAACTCGATTGGGATATGTGGCTCGGTCCTGCGCCGTGGAGACCGTTCAACAAATCGTACACCAACGGCGGCTGGCGAGGATTTTACGACTTCGACTCCGGTTCGCAGTATCACGAATGGGGAGCGCATACCCTTGACCTGATCCAATGGATGATCAACGAAGACGGTTCTGCACCGGTCGAATACTGGCTGCCCGGCTCGAAAGGTGACGAATCCATTCACCGCTATGCGCCCGGCAATCCTGTCGGCGTTTCCGAAGGGATCGAGTTGGTGATGCGGACCGTTCAGCGCGGCTGGCTTGGTCTTGGAACCTGTCCGGTTCGTGTCGAAGGAGAAAACGGCTGGATCGAAACCGGCGACAGCGGACGGATCGAAGTCAGTCCTGCTTCGCTTCGCAGCGAATTGGTGCTTGATCCGACGATTTACAACAATCGCAAAACCGAACAGGGAACCAATGCCTATAAAAACGTCCGCAACTGGGTGGACTGCATCAAAACACGGGCAAAGACCATTGCGAATGCGGATGTGATGGCGAGTTCCCATGTGGCAACGCATGCCGCCGCCATTTCCTATATGCTGAAAAAACAGTTGAAGTTCGATCCCAAAACGGACACGTTCATCGGCGATGAGACCGCGAACCGGATGCGGACAAGGTCATGGCGTGAACCGTGGTCAGTATAAAATGTCGTTGTTTCCCTAACAGAGAGCGATTTTGCCGGACAGGCAGTATGTGAGGGAGCGGGGGACATACGTCCCCCGGTGTTCGCCGCACAGGCAGTATTTTGGGCGTGTATCCGCAATACTGCCCGTCCGGCAAGGACACCTGTAAAACCTTGTAAATCCTGTCTGAAAATGTGGTCAAAAACATGGATTGAATGGATGAAATATGTCCGCACCTCTTTTTGAGTTTGCAGAACGCAATGCTGCACCGCCGGTTATCGCAACGCCGGCGGAAGCGGCGGTGGTGCCTCCGGTTCCCGCCGTTCCGCTGACCATCGGCGAACTAACGCAGAAAATTAAAGCGTCTATCGAATCGCAATTTGATTCCGTTTGGGTGGTCGGCGAGGTTTCCAATTTGACCTATCACCGGTCGGGACACGTCTATCTGACGCTGAAAGATCAGGATGCTCAACTGCCCGCCAATGTGTGGAAATCCGTTGCCGAAAAAATCAAATTCAAAATAAAAGAAGGGATGGAACTCGTCTGCCGGGGACGCTTAACGGTCTTCCCGCTGCACGGAAAGTATCAACTGACCATCAGCAGTTTGCAGCCGAAAGGGATCGGGGCGTTAGAACTTGCCTTGCAGCAACTTCGGGAAAAACTTGCTGCCGAAGGACTTTTCTCACCGGCACGGAAACGTCCGCTGCCGCCGGTGATCCGTAAAGTTGCCGTTATTACCAGTCCGACCGGTGCCGCTATTCGGGATTTTCTGCAAATTCTCGGCAGACGGACTCAACAGATCGATATTTTGCTGGTACCGGTCAAAGTCCAAGGAGAAGGTGCTTCTGAAGAAATTGCCGAAGCCGTCCGAACCGTTAACCGGCTCGGCGGGAATGACCGTGTTGATTGTATCGTGATCACACGTGGCGGCGGCAGTGCCGAAGACCTCTGGGCATTCAACGAAGAACCGCTGGTACGCGCCGTTGCCGCATCGTTTTTGCCGGTTGTTTCCGCTGTCGGTCACGAAATTGATACCACACTTTGTGATTTTGCTGCGGATGTCCGCACCGCCACGCCGAGCGAAGCCGCGGAAAGAATTTCCGAAGAAGATACGGAACGTTTTCGGGAAATCCGGCAAATCAGGCAGCGTCTCGGCGATTTGATGAACCGGCGGCTGTTAACCGCTTCGGAACGGTTCCGGTTTATCAAGCAACATTCCGTTTTTCAACGTCCGGAACAGTTGATTGAAGTCCGCCGTTGCCAGGCGGATTACCTTGAGGAACGTTTGGATCGGTCAATGGATCGGCGTTGGCAGTCGGCGGCGGATCAATGCGGCAAAGCGGCGGCGGCACTTGAAGCGTTAAGTCCGCTGGCGGTGCTGGGACGCGGTTATACTTTAACGGAAACTGCCGACGGCAAACGGCTGCAAAGTGCGGGCGAGGCATCCGCCGGCAGCGTGATACGGACACGATTTGCAGACGGCTGTGTCGAAAGCAAAATTATCCCTTAAAATTATTCATTGACTTACAAGACCTGTTGCGAAATCGCGTCTGCTTCCCCCTCTTGCGGGTTGCAGCGGTTGTGCTAAAATTTCCGGCATCGTTATTTTTCCTCAAGTTTCCCTAAAACAAAAATGTCGGCATTTTTTCTTGCTGTCTTTTTTGTTGCTTCGAGCGTTCTTCTCTATCTGTACCGTCGCGATCAGAAAGAGGAACGAGAGTGGGAAACGAATTCTTTCCGCCGCGTCTGCCGGAT